>NZ_JAXCMJ010000002.1:0-230712 GCF_038084995.1 Sphingomonas sp. 2378 | reverse complement strand
AGTTACGCCCGCCCCCGTGAAGCGCGAGAGCCTCGCGGTGCGTCCGACGGCAGGGGGCGGAGCGCCTCGCCCCGCGCCTGTCCCCGCCGCGCAGCAAGCCGCTCCGGCGGCGGTCGCCCCCGCGCATTTCGATATGGTCGATCTGCCCGCCCCGGCGGCGGGGCTCGGCGCCGAACCGCCGCTGCTTGTCGGGACGGCGGTGTCCGACGGACGGGGCGCGGGCATCGCCAGTGGCCATGGCACCGGTGGAGAGGGGCGGGGCACCGGCAATGGACGTGGCGACGGCGATGGACCGGGGGAAGGGCGCTTGCGCTTCGCGCTGGCCGAATGGATCGAAAAGCCGCCACAGGACCTGATCGACGCGGCGTTTCCCAAGATGGCGCGAAGCGGCGGTATCAGCGGCGTGGCGGTGCTGCTCTGCGTCGTCCCCAGGCCGGGCAGGCCCAAAAGCTGCTCGGTCGCCGCCGAAAGACCCAGGAGGCGCGGGTTCGGGGCGGCGGCGCTCGGCCTCTATCCCCAATTCCGCATACGCCCGGTCATGAAGGGGGATCAGGTCGTCCAGCCGCAGGTCTTGGTGCCGGTGACCTTCGACATCCGGCGATAGGCGGGAGCCTTACCGCACCACCCGCGTGATATGCCCCATCTTGCGCCCCGGTCGCGACTCGCCCTTGCCATAAAGATGCAGGTGCGCGCCCTTTTCGGTCAGCGCCGGTTCCCACATGTCGTCGCCGATCAGGTTTTCCATCTGCACCCGCGCACCGGTCAGCGCGGTGTCGCCCAGCGGAAGGCCGCAGATCGCACGGATGTGATTCTCGAACTGTGAGGTTTCGGCGCCCTCGATCGTCCAGTGGCCGGAATTGTGGACGCGCGGGGCCATCTCGTTGAAGACGGGGCCGTTCTCGGTGGCGAAGAACTCGCAGGCGAGGACGCCGACATAGCCCAGCTCCTCGGCGATGCGGATGGCGAGCGCGGTCGCCTCCTCGGCCTGGGCGGCGATCTCGGGCGGGGCGGGCAGGGTGGAGGTGCGCAGGATCGCGTCGCGGTGGACATTGTGGGGCGGGTCGTAGCGGACCGTCGCGCCATCGATCCCGCGCGCGACCAGGATCGAGAATTCGTGGGTGAAGTGGATGAACCCCTCCAGCACCGCCGGACCGCCGATCGCCTCCCAGGCGGCGGGGGCTTCGGACAGGTCGCGGATCAGCGCCTGCCCCTTGCCGTCATAGCCGAAGCGGGTGGTCTTCAGGATGGCGGGGCAGCCGATCCGTTCCAGCGCGGCGGTCAGGTCGGCGGCGCAATGGACCTCCGCCCATGGAGCCGGACGGCCGCCGACCTTCTCGACGAAGCTCTTTTCGGCGATCCGGTCCTGCGCGACGCGCAATGCGGCGGGTGCGGGGTGGACCGGGAGCCGCTCGGCCAGCCATTCGACGGGCGTTACGTCGACATTCTCGAACTCGTAGGTCACCACGTCGCAGGCGGCGACGAAATCGGCCAGGACGACCTTGTTGTGATAATCGGCACGGGTCAGCGAAGAGGCGGTCTGCGCGGCGACGCTTTCCTCGTCCGGGGCCAGCACATGGGTGCGATAGCCCAGTTGCGCGGCAGCCACCGCCAGCATCCGGCCCAACTGGCCGCCGCCCAATATCCCGATCGTCGAACCCGGCTTCAGCATCACACTCAGTCCTGCGGATCGTTGGCGACGCTGTCGGTCTGGCGCTGACGCCAGGCCTTGAGCCGCTCGGCCAGGGCGTCGTCGGACAGCGACAGGATCGACGCGGCGAGCAGCCCGGCATTGATCGCCCCGGCCTTGCCGATGGCGAGCGTGCCGACGGGGATGCCGCCGGGCATCTGGACGATGGAGAGCAGGCTATCCATGCCCTTCAGCGCCTTGGATTCGACCGGCACGCCCAGCACGGGCAGGTGGGTCATCGATGCGGCCATGCCCGGCAGATGCGCCGCGCCCCCTGCGCCCGCGATGATGACCTTGATCCCGCGATCGGCGGCGGTGGTGGCGTAATCGTACAGGCGCTGCGGCGTGCGGTGCGCAGAGACGACGCGGGTCTCATGTTCGACGCCCAGCGCGTCCAGCATCTCGGCGGCGTGCCGCATGGTTTCCCAGTCCGAAGTGGACCCCATGATGATCCCGACCGACATCATATCCGCAGTTCCGCCTTGCCCCCTTCGGCCCCGGTGCCGTGGGGAAGCGGGCTGACTAGCGGGGCGGGGCGAGGGGGGCAACCTTCCGTATACGTTCGGGCATAACTTAGCGGATTTTGGTTCGCGCAGAGGCGCGGAGGACGCAGAGGCTCTGGATTTGCCGCGCTGGCAACCTTGTTTCGACCGGAAGACGAGGTCGCTTTGTTGAAAAGAGACGGCGTTGCGGCGGAACCTGCCATCTCTGTGCCCTCCGCGCCTCTGCGCGAACCAAATCTTCGTGACTTCGCGGCTTCGCGTGAACCAATTTTGATTTCACGCGAAGCCGCGATGACGCGAAGAGACAAGGCGCAAAGGGCGGGAGCCCCTGTCTCCCGATCGCTTAGCGTTCGGACAAATAGTAGCGGTCGGTCGGGGTCAGGTCGTCGGCCAGTTCATAGACGATCGGCTGGCCGGTCGGGATTTCGAGACCCGTGATCTCGTCGTCCGGGATGTTCGACAGATGCTTGACCAGCGCGCGCAGCGAGTTGCCGTGCGCGGAGATCAGCACGCGGTTGCCGTCGCGCAGGGCAGGCGCGATGCGCTCCTCCCAATAGGGCAGGACTCGCTCGATCGTGTCCTTCAGGCTTTCGGTGGCGGGCACCGGAATGCCCGCATAGCGACGGTCGCTCGACAGGTCATATTCGCCGCCCGCTTCCGCCGGGGGCGGGGGCACGTCGAAGCTGCGGCGCCAGATCTTGACCTGCTCGTCGCCATGCTTGGCCGCCGTCTCGGCCTTGTCCAGGCCGGTCAGCCCGCCATAATGGCGCTCGTTCAGCCGCCAATGCTTCTCGGTCGGCAGCCATAACCGGCCCATCGTCTCCAGCGCCAGGTTCAGCGTCTTGATCGCGCGGGTCTGAAGGCTGGTGAAGGTCAGGTCGAAGTCGAGGCCCTTCTCGGCCATCATCGCGCCCGCCGCGCGGGCTTCGGCGGCGCCTTGCGCGGTCACGTCGACATCCCACCAACCGGTGAAGCGGTTCTCCAGATTCCAGGCGGACTGGCCGTGGCGGATCAGGACGAGCTGGGGCATGGAAACTCCTTCAAAGTGATGGCCCCGCATAGAGCGGCGGGCGCGCGGGGTCGAGATCAGCCGCGAAAACGGCCCTGGGTGGAGGCGGGGTTGGCCTTCAGCACACGGCCCATCCGGGTCGGCCGGTCGAGCAGCTCGCCACCGCAATCAGGGCAGGTCTCGTCCAGTTCGTCGGCGCATTCCGCGCAGAAGGTGGTTTCCAGCGAGCAGATGAACGCACCGCCCTGGCTCGGGGGCAGGTCCGCGCCGCAGCGCTCGCAATCCGGTCGCATCTCCAGCATCAGGCGGCCACCTCGCGCACCACGTCGCAGATTCGGTCCACAAGGGCTTCGACCTGGCGCTTGTCCTCGCCCTCGGCCATCACGCGGATGACGGGCTCGGTTCCCGAGGGGCGGATGACCAGACGGCCGGTCCCGGCCAGTTCGGCCTCGGCGGCGGCGATGACGGCCTGCACCTTTTCATGCTCCAGCGGCTTGCCGCCCGCGAAGCGGACATTCTTCAGCAACTGGGGCAGCGGGTCGAAGCGGTGCAGCACCTCGCTGGCGGGTGCGCCCGCGCGCTTGATCTCGGCCAGCACCTGGAGCGCGGCGACCAGCCCGTCGCCCGTCGTCGCATAGTCGGACAGGATGATGTGTCCCGACTGCTCGCCGCCGACATTGTAACCGCGTGCGCGCATCGCCTCCAGCACATGGCGGTCGCCGACCTTGGTGCGGACAAGGCCCAGCCCCTGCGCCCCCAGATGCCGCTCCAGCCCCAGATTCGACATGACGGTGGCGACCAGCCCGCCGCCCGCCAGCCGTCCCTCGCGGGCATAGCTGGTCGCGATGGTCGCCATCAACTGGTCGCCATCGACCACGGTGCCGGTTTCGTCGACGACGATCAGCCGGTCGGCATCGCCGTCCAGCGCGATGCCGATGTCCGCGCCGCTCGCCACCACCGTCTCGGCCAGCGTCTGCGGCGCGGTGGAGCCGACGCCGTCATTGATGTTGGTGCCGTTGGGGGTCACGCCGATCGCCACCACGTCCGCGCCCAATTCCCACAGGGCGGCGGGGGCGACCTTGTACGCCGCGCCGTTCGCGCAATCGATCACGACGCGCAGGCCATCGAGGCGCAGCGACTGGGGGAAGGTCGACTTGGCGAAGTGGATATAGCGGCCCGCCGCGTCATCGACCCGCCGCGCGCGACCGATCCTGCCCGAGGCGACCAGCGGCACGTCCTGTTCGATCAGCGTCTCGATCGCTTCCTCCGCCTCGTCCGACAGCTTGTAGCCGTCGGGACCGAACAGCTTGATGCCGTTGTCGGCAAAGGGATTATGGCTGGCCGAGATCATCACGCCCATATCGGCGCGCATCGAATGGGTCAGCATCGCGACGGCGGGGGTGGGGAGCGGCCCCAGCAGCACCACGTCCATGCCCACGCTGGTGAACCCGGCGACCAGCGCCGATTCGAGCATATAGCCCGACAGCCGCGTATCCTTGCCGATCACCACCCGGTGGCGATGCTCGCCGCGCTGGAAATAGGCGCCCGCCGCCATGCCGACCTTCATCGCCATCTCGGCCGTCATCACCGCGCCGTTGGTCGCACCGCGAATGCCATCGGTGCCGAAATATTTTCTTGCCATGCGGCCAGATCCCTGCCGGATTAAGAGGAAACATGTTGAGGTCGCGACCCGTTTAGCGCGACCTTGGCAAAAGCTCAAAAGAACCCCAAAAACATAAGGAAACCAACGGCCTCATGTCGCGTGCCACCTTGATCCTGTTGTGCCTCGCCGCCGGTTTGCTGACCGGCGTGGGGATGGGGGCGTGGTCGCCCATGGCGGCGGATAGCGGGGTGGCGGTCGCGCGCCCGTTGGGGACGCTGTGGCTCAACGGGTTGCAGATGACGGTGATCCCGCTGGTCGTCACGCTGCTGATCACCGGGGTTACCGCGACGGCGCAGGCGGCGCAGGCCGGGCGGATCGCGGCGCGGGCGATCGCCACCTTTCTGGGGCTGGTCGCGCTGACCGGCACGATGGCGGCACTGGTCACGCCGGTGCTGTTGCGCCTGCTGCCCATTCCGCGCAGCGCGGCGGAGGCGTTGAAGGCGGCGCTGGGCCATGCCGAGCCGGTCGCCCCGCCGCCGCCCATGGCCGAGTTCGTGACCGCGATCGTGCCGACCAACATCTTCGCCGCCGCCACCAACAACGCGCTGCTGTCGCTGATCCTGTTCACGCTGGCCTTCGCCTTCGCCATCACCCGGATCGAGGGGGAGGGGCGCGAGACGCTGCTGCGGGTCTTCACCGCGATCCGCGATGCGATGCTGGTGCTGATCGGCTGGGTGTTGTGGCTGGCGCCGCTGGGCGTCTTCGCGCTGGCCTTTGTCGTGGGGGCGACGGCCGGGGGCGGGGCGTTCCGCGCACTGGCGCATTACATCACGATCATCGCCAGTGTCGGGGTGATCGTCATCCTGATGGCCTATGGCGTCGCGGTGCTGGTGGCGCGGGTGCCGGTGGGGCGCTTCGCCCGTGCGCTGGCTCCGGCGCAGGCGGTCGCCATCTCCACCCAAAGCTCGCTCGCCAGCCTGCCCGCGATGATCCAGGGGGCCGAAACGCTGCGGATCGCCCCCGCCACCGCCGGACTGGTCCTGCCCATGGCGGTGGCGATGTTCCGCGCGACCCAGCCCGCGATGAACGTCGCGGTGTCGCTCTATATCGCCGACTGGTTCGGGATCGTGCCTGGCATGGCCTCGGTCGTGGCGGCCGTGGTGGTGGCGATCCTGTGCTCGCTGGGCTCGGCCAGCCTGCCAGCACAGATCACCTTCTTCGCCTCGATCGCGCCGGTCTGCGTCGCGCTGGGCGTGCCCGCCGCGCCGCTGGGGCTGTTGATCGCGGTGGAGACGATTCCCGACATCTTCCGTACCCTCGGCAATGTCAGCATGGACCTTGCCGCCACCGCGACCGTTTCCCGCTTGAGCCATGGGACGGACGAGGACATGTCGTGAAATGTACGGGCGGGCGGACGAGGCGGAGAGCATCGCCACCATCCAGCGCGCCTGCGAGGGCTGGCTCAAGCGGCTGGGGGTCGAGACGATCGACCTGTTTTACCAGCACCGGGTCGATCCCAACGTCCCCATCGAGGATACGGTCGGCGCGATGGGGCGCGCGACGCTGGAGCATTCGATGAAGGCGACGGAGGTCGCCCTTTCGGCGGAGGATCTGGCGAAGCTGGACGAAGCCTCCCCGCGTGGCGGTATGGCGGGCCCGCGCCATGGTGAACGCGCGATGGCGACGACGCGGCTGTGAGCCGCATGTCCCAAATCCTACCGTCCGTTCGCACTGAGCGAAGTCGAAGTGCAAGGGATCCCGCTCATGGTTAGTTCGGGGCGTGGGCTTCGACTTCGCTCAGCCTGAACGGAGGTCGGGAAGGGGAGCGGTCGGCGGCATGTCCCGACCGCCCCTTCCGAATCAAAGCGGCTTCTGCTCCAGCCGGGTATCGATCCCCGCCGCCGCCGGTTCGGCAAGTTCCTTGTCCCCCGCCAGCGCACCCTCGGCCTTGAGCAGGTCGAGATGCATCAGCTTCGCGACGAAGGGTGACACCACCAGCACGACGACGCCGATCCCGATCGAGAACCAGCCGATTCGCGTATAGACGTCGAGCACCTTGTCCGGCCCCGCGCCTTCGCCACCCGTGGCCTGCGCGATCAGCCCGGCGATGAAATTGCCCGCCGCCGTCGCGAGGAACCACGTTCCCATCATCAGGCCCGTCATGCTGGGCAGCGACAGCCGCGTCATCGCCGACAGCCCGACCGGGGAGAAGCACAGCTCCGCCATGGTGTGGATCAGATAGACGAGGATGACGAAGATCACCGGCGTCGGCGCACCCGCATAGGCCGCCGCACCCGCGACCAGCACCAGGAAGCCCGCACCCACGCTGACCAGCCCGATGCCGAACTTGAACGGCGCGCTCGGCTCCAGCCCGCGCTTGGCGAGGATCGTCCAGATCGCGGCGAAGACCGGGGCGAGCAGGATGATGAAGATCGAATTGACCGACTGGAAGGCCGAGGCCGGGATCGTCCAGCCGAGCAGGCTGCGATCCACCGAGCGGTCGGTATAGACGTTGAGCGAAGAACCCGCCTGCTCGAACAGGGCCCAGAAGAGCGGGCACAGCGCGATCAGGAACAGCGCGGCCAATATGCGGTCGCGGTCGACGCGGGGCAGGGTGAACACGGCGCGCCACAGGATGAAGCCGATGGTGCCGATGCTGAACACGATCAGCAGCATGCCGACCGCATCCTGATGCCGGATCAACTGCCACGTCACCAGCGTCGCGACGATCGCCCCCAGATAGATCAGCCACTCGCGCGACAGACCGGCCACCACCGGCGCGCGCAGCATAGGGAGCGAGGGGGCCTCCCCCGCGCCGTGCAGTTCACGCTTGAGGCCGATAAAGGCGATCAGCCCCAGCAACATGCCGATGCCCGCCGCGCCGAAGCCATAGGCCCAGCCCACCGTCTCGCCCAGCACGCCGCACACGATCGGCCCCAGCGCGCCGCCGCCGTTGATGCCCATATAGAAGATCGAAAAGGCGGGATCGCGGCGCATGTCGTCGCGCGCGTAAAGCTGTCCCACCAGCACCGAGATATTGGCCTTCAGAAAGCCGGTGCCGATGACGATCGCCGCCAGCGCCAGATAGAATCCTTCCAGATAGACGCCCTGCGAACCTTGCGGCCCTTCCATCGCGGCGATCAGCAGATGGCCGAAGGCGATGAACACCCCGCCCGCCAGCACCGCGCGTCTGGCCCCCAGATAGCGGTCGGCCAGATAGCCGCCGATCACCGGGGTGAAATAGACCAGCGACATATAGGCGGCATAGACGCCGAAGGCCGGTTCGTCGGTGAACAGGAAATGCTTGGTCAGGTAGAAGACCAGGATGGCGCGCATTCCGTAGAAGGAAAAACGCTCCCACATCTCGGTGAAGAACAACAGGAACAGGCCTCGGGGATGGCCCAAAACCGTCTTGCCGCGCGCGGCGGCCTCATACGCAGTCGCCATGCCGGCGTTTACTCCATCGGGACCGCCCCGTCGCGCGCCGGGCGGCACGGAGGGGGCGTCATGGTCGGTAACCTAACGCCAAAGCCGCGACTGTAAATATCATGCGCGACGACGTAAGGATCGATCGCATGACACCCACGACCTTCAACGACCGCTCGACCCCGCTATCCCTGCTCGCCACCCGCCGATCGGGCAAGCCGCGCGATCTGGTCGCACCCGGCCCCGACGACGCGCAACTGGCCGAGATGCTGGCGATCGCGGCGCGCACCCCCGACCATGGCAAGCTGGCCCCATGGCGTTTCGTGATCGTGCGGACCGAGGCGCGGGCCCGACTGGCGGAGGTCATCACCGCCGCCTATCGCGCCGAACGGCCACAGGCGAGCGGTACGGAGATCGCCGCGCTGGAACAATTCGCGCATCAGGCCCCCGGCCTTGTCGTCGTCCTGTCCAGCCCGAAGACCGACAGCCATATTCCGTTGTGGGAACAGGAATTGTCGGCGGGCGCGGCGTGCATGAACCTGCTCCATGCCGCCCATGCCATGGGCTATGCCGGGGGCTGGCTGACCGGCTGGCCCGCCTTTTCGGATGCGGTGCGCGATGCGTTCGGGGCCGCGCCGGAGCGGATCGTCGGCTTCGTCTTCCTCGGCACGCCCGGCCGCGCCCTGGAGGAACGGCCGCGCCCCGATATGGCGCGGATCGTATCGATCTGGAACGGATCGCGCGAGGCTTGAGCGCGACGAGACTGCAAACGTTATCGCAGTCCGCCCTCGACATCGCGTCCAAGCCGCTGTATTAACTCGGCATGACAGCTCTTAGCGGTGACGACAGCCCGGTTTATATCCGTCTGCGCGGGACGATCGCGGCGGGTATCCTGAATGGCACCTATCGGACGGGGGACCAGCTTCCCTCGGTGCGTGCGCTGGCGGCGGAGCAGGGGGCCAATCCCCTGACGGTCGCCAAGGCCTATCAGAGCTTTCAGGACGACGGCTATGTCGAGGTGCGGCGCGGGGTCGGCATGTTCGTGATGCCGGGCGCCGCCGATCGCCTGCGCGCCGCCGAGCGGCAGAGTTTCCTGACGGTGCAATGGCCGCGCATCCGCGATCACATCGAACTTTTGGGCCTCGACGCCACCGATCTGCTGCGCGTCGAGCGGATCTGACGGCGGGGGGCGGTCCGGCACCGCGTCGCCCAGCCGATCAGTCCCGTCATCGCCAGCATCGCCGCCGCCAGCCCGGCGATCGAGGCGATGGCTCGCCAGAACCACGGCATGTCGCGTGCCGTGTGAAGCCGCCGCACCCAGGACAGGCTGGCGGGTGCGGCACGCTCGGGCGCGGCGACCGCCGTGGCGCTGTCGTCCGCGACCTTGATGACATGGGGCCCTTCAAAGCGCACCGTCCAGTCGGCGGAGCGCTGGGTCGGCCAGTCGAGCGAGACCAGCCGTCCCCACGCCTCATGCCGCGCGCTGGCGACGACGCGCTCGACCGACAGGGTCGTGCGCTCTACCGGCGGCGCGACGTGATCCGATCGCCATGCCACCCCCTCGCCGGTCAGCGTCGCCAACAGTCCGGGAAAGGCGAGCGCGGTGCCGGTCAGAATCATCACCAGCACCAGCGGCAGCGACCACAGGCCGATGCGCCAATGCCATCTTGCCGCCCCGGATTCGGATTTTCGGGCGGTGCGCCTGGCCCTGTCGCGAGGCCGCACCCAGGGGCCGGTCAGGCAGAGCAGCACCAGCATGACGCCCGCCACCCCGACGATGGCTCGCCCCGCGTCGCCCAGGAACAGCCCGTCGTGCAGCCGTCGCAGCCATCCGCTCGCCCCGCCGCCATGCGCCCCCTTGCCCAGCACCCGCGCGGTGGGGGGATCGAGGAACAGCAGGCGCTGGTCCTGCCCATGCGCGTCGCTCAGCAGGACGAGGACGGGGGTCGATCCCGACTCCAGCGACAGGCTGGCGATCCGCTGACCCGGCGCCATCGCGGATCGCGCGGCCGTGACATAGGCCCTGGGGGCCAGTCGCGTCTCGCCGCTGACCCGGTAATGCGCGGGCGCGGCGATCCGATCGAGCACGGGGGCCCAGACCAAAATCGCCCCCGACAGCGCGACGGCCAAGGCGACCAGCCCGATCGCCAGCCCCAGCCAGCGATGGACACGCATTCCGCCAAAAGGAAAGGTGATTCCGGCCACATAAAACCCCGAAACAGACGGCGCGCCCTGCCGGAGCGGAGGGGTGGCGTCAATCGGACTCCAGCCCACGCCTCCGTACAGCTTGAGCGGGATCGGAGCCCGCGTCCTGTCCGCGCCGCCAGCTGAGTTGCGCAGGGCATAGCGATTCCCTTGGCCTTCGACTTCGCTCAGGCTGAACGGAGGGGGTATTGGCTCCGATGTTCAGGGCAGCGGGAACTCCACGACGGCGTCGTATGCGCGAAACGTGGTGGATTCCCGTCTCGCCTGCATCCCCGCTCCGTTCAGGCTGAGCGAAGTCGAAGCCCACGCCCTGCGTCCCCCGCGCGCGATATCACCGCCGCAGGAACAGCCACGACCGTATCGCGCTCGCCAGATTGGGCGGGTCGTCCGCCGTGATCCGCAACGCATCGATTTCCGCCACCAGCGCCGATAGCGGCAGGCCGTGCGCCACCGCCGCCTCTTCCAGCGCGGTCCAGAACACCGGTTCCAGACTGATCGAGGTCTGGTGCCCGGCGATGGTGATCGACCGCTTCACCGGCCCGACAAAGCCCTGCGCCGGGGCCGCGATCCGGCTCATTCGGTGTCGAACAGACTGGCCAGTTGCTCGATGATCGTGCCGCCCAGTTGCTCGGCGTCCATGATCGTCACCGCGCGCGCATAGTAACGGGTCACGTCATGGCCGATGCCGATGGCGACCAGTTCGACCGGGCTCTTGGTTTCGATCCAGCCGATCACCTGGCGCAGATGCCGCTCCAGATAGCTGCCCGAATTGACCGACAGGGTGGAGTCGTCCACCGGCGCGCCGTCGGAGATGACCATCAGGATGCGCCGCTCCTCGGGCCGCGCGACCAGGCGGCCATGCGCCCAGAGCAGCGCCTCGCCGTCGATATTCTCCTTGAGCAGCCCCTCGCGCATCATCAGGCCCAAATTGTTGCGCGCGCGCCGCCACGGCTCGTCGGCCTGTTTGTAGACGATGTGGCGAATGTCGTTCAGCCGCCCCGGATGCGGCGGCCGCCCGGCGGCGAGCCAGGTTTCGCGAGCTTGTCCGCCCTTCCACGCGCGGGTGGTGAAGCCGAGGATCTCGGTCTTCACCCCGCACCGCTCCAGCGTGCGCGCGAGGATGTCGGCGGAGATGGCGGCGATGCCGATCGGCCGCCCGCGCATCGACCCCGAATTGTCGATCAGCAGCGTCACGACGGTATCGCGGAAATCGGTATCCCGCTCGATCTTGTAGGACAGCGACAGGCCGGGATTGACCACCACGCGCGCCAGCCGCGCCGCGTCTAGGATGCCCTCTTCCTGATCGAAGTCCCAGGACCGCGACTGCTGCGCCATCAACCGCCGTTGCAGCCGGTTGGCGAGTTTCGACACCGCCGATTGCAGATGCGCCAATTGCTGGTCGAGATAGCCGCGAAGCCGCGCCAGTTCGTCCGCGTCGCACAGTTCGCCCGCCGCGATCACCTCGTCGAACTGGGTGGTCCAGGGCTTATAGTCGAACTGCGCCGACGGATCGTTCAACGGGCGGTTGGGGCGGGTCGGCTGGCTGCCTTCGTCGCCCTCGTCACCGGGGTCGCCGTCGAGATCGTCGAAGGACTCCTGGCTCTGGTCCTGCGATTCGCCGTCCTCGCTGTCGGAATCGCGCTTCTCGGCGCGCGCCTCTACCTCGCCTTCGCCCTGGCCCTGTTCGTCATTATCCTCGTCGCTCTCGTCCTCGTTCTGCTGTTCTTCGCCCTCCTGATCGTCGCCGCCTTCATCCGCCTCTTCGGGTTCGGCGGGCGGCTCGGCGAGTTCGAGGTCGGCGAGCATCCGCGCGGCGAGCGTCTGGAACGCCTTCTGGTCGTCCATCGCCCCCGCCAGCGCGTCGAGATCGGTCGCGCCCTCCAGCCAGTCGCGGACCAAAGCCAGTGCGGGGGCCGTCTCAGCAGGGGAGGGGCGGCCCGTCATCCGCTCGCGCAGCAGCAGGCCGAGCGCGGTCGACAACGGCACCTCGTCCCGGTTGCGCGCCCGCGTCAACGGATCGGAGCGCAACCTGACGTCGAGCGCATGGGCGAGGTTATTCCCGATCCCCGCATAGCCGCGCGCGCCCAGCGCCTCGACCCGCGCCGTCTCGACCGCGTCATAGACAGCGCGCGCCACCGCCTCGACCGGCGCGGCCCTGGCATGGAGGGCGGTATCGTGCAGCTTCAGCCGGAGCGCGAAGGCGTCGGCAAAGCCGCGCGCCTCCGCCACCTGATCGGCGGGCAGCGCGCGGCCGGGCATGGGCACGCGGATATGCTTGCCCGAAGAGGTCGGCGCATCGGCGGTGAAGGCCAGCTCCACCTCCGGCTCCTGCGCGATCGTGCGCGCGGTGCCGCCGAGAACCGCCTTGAACCGGTCGAGGGGGGTGTCGTTAGCCATCGGGATCAGGCGCGGCCGACGACGCTTTCGGGCAGGTCCTTGCCGAAGACGCGCTGATAATATTCCGCCACCAGCGCGCGTTCGTTCTCGTCGCACTTGTTGAGGAAGGACAGGCGGAAGGCAAAGCCCGGATCGCCGAAGATCAGCGTGTTCTGCGCCCAGGTGATGACGGTGCGCGGGCTCATCACGGTCGAGATGTCGCCGTTGATGAAGCCCTTGCGGGTCATGTCGGCGACGCGGACCATGTTCTCGACCAGTTGCTTGCCGTCGGGCTTGTCATATTCGCCCGACTTGGCGAGCACGATCTGCGCCTCGGTCGCGGCGGGCAGATAGTTGAGCGTGACCACGATGTTCCAGCGGTCCATCTGGCCCTGGTTGATCTGCTGCGTGCCGTGATACAGGCCGCTCGTGTCGCCCAGGCCCACCGTGTTGGCGGTGGCGAACAGGCGGAACCACTTGTTCGGGCGGATGACGCGATTCTGGTCGAGCAGGGTCAGCTTGCCCTCCGTTTCCAGCACGCGCTGGATCACGAACATCACGTCCGGGCGGCCCGCGTCATATTCGTCGAAGACGAGCGCGGTCGGCGTCTGGAGCGCCCATGGGAGCAGGCCCTCGCGGAACTCGGTCACCTGCTGGCCGTCCTTCAGGACGATGGCGTCGCGGCCGATCAGGTCGATCCGGCTGATATGCGCGTCCAGGTTGATGCGGATGCACGGCCAGTTGAGGCGCGCGGCCACCTGTTCGATATGGCTCGACTTGCCGGTGCCGTGATAGCCCTGCACCATCACGCGGCGGTTGTGTGCAAAGCCCGCCAGGATCGCCAGCGTCGTGTCGGGATCGAACACATAGGCGGGATCGAGATCGGGGACGCGCTCGTCCGCTTCGGAGAAGGCGGGCACCTCCATATCGGTATCGATGCCGAACAGGTCGCGCACCGACACCATCTTGTCGGGCGCATCGAGAATCGTCGTGTCGCGGCTGTCGGGAAGCGTATTCGGGATGTTGGTCATCAGGCCCTCGTCTCGTCGCTCAACGCCTTAGGGCAATGGCGGCTCCCGACTCAATGGCAAGGATCGTCAAGAAGCACGGCGCGGGCGATTGCGTGGGCGCGGTTTGGGCTGCGAGAGTTAATCCTCCCCGTGCCGGGGAGGATCGATCAGGCGAAGGCGGGGGCCTGGCGGAGTTGTTGGTAGGCGGCGATGACCTTTTGCAGCCGCGCCTCCTGGCTCCGGTCGCCGCCATTCCGGTCGGGGTGATAGCGCCGGACCAATTCGCTGTACCGCCGCCGGAGCGCGCCCCGGTCTGCGTCCGCCTCCAGTCCCAGCACCTTCAGGCTTTCGCGATCCTGCCCCGATAGCGGCTTGCCGTCCGACCGTTCCGGCGCGGCCTCGCGGCGATAGCGGGCGGCGATGGCGTCGAGCGGATCGGAGAAATCGGCCCAGCGCGGCCCCGGATCGGTGCCGCCTTGCGCAAAGGCGCGCGTCTCGCGCTCCCAACCCGAATAGGGGCGTTGGGCGCGGTGAATCTCGTCCGCGCTCATCCCGTCGAAGAAATTGTAGCGGCTGTTGAAGGCGCGGACATGCTCCAGGCAGAACCAACGAAACCGGCCCGGCCCGTCGCCGCTGCGTGTGCCCTCGGGCGGGGGCGCGCGGAACTCGCCCGCCTGTTCGCAACCGGCGTGATCGCAGGCGCGGCCCGTATTCTCGACGCGGCCATGGAAACGCGCGCCCGGTTTGTCCTTGGGGGTATCGCTGCTCGACCGACGAGTCACTTTGTCCGCTTGTCCCGAAAAACCGTCTATATAGGGGCCATGACCGATATCACCACCGCACCCGTCGCCGATCAGATCACCGCCCGCCTGACGGCGGCGCTGTCGCCCACTTTGCTCGACGTCATCAACGAAAGCGCGATGCATCGCGGCCATCTGGGCGATGACGGCACGGGCGAGAGCCATTTCCGCGTCATCGTCGAATCGCCGCTTTTCGCCGGCCAGTCGCGCGTCGCCCGCCAGCGTCTGGTGAACCGCGCGCTCGCCGATCTGTTGTCCGAGCGTATCCATGCGCTGGCGATCAGCGCAAAGGCACCCGGAGAATAAGCGAATGTCCTATGACCTGTGGTACTGGCCCGGCCTGCCGGGACGCGGCGAGTTCGTCCGGCTGGCGCTGGAGGCCGCGGGACTTCCCTACCGCGACCGTGGTCCGGAAGAGGGGGCCGAGGCGCTGCTCGCCGATATGGAGCGGGGCGAGCGCCCGCCCTTCGCGCCGCCCTATCTGCGGGTTGAGGGACAGGCGATCGCCCAGGTCGCCAACATCCTCCACTGGCTGACCGAGCGGCATGATCTCGCGCCGCAGGCCGACCGCGTCTGGCTCCACCAACTGCAACTGACGATCAGCGACATGGTGGCGGAGGTGCACAACGTGCATCACCCGGTCGCGACCGGCACCTATTATCATGAGCAGAAGCCCGAGGCCGCCCGCGCCGCCCAACAGTTCCGCAGGGACCGTATCCCCAAATTCCTCGGCTATTTCGAGCGTTCGCTAGACGACCGGGACGGGATGGCGGGCGGCCGCTGGTCGCCGGTCGACACCTCGCTGTTCCAGTTGATCGGGGGTTTGCGCTACATGTTCCCGAAGCGGATGGCGGCGGTCGAGGGGGATTATCCCGCGCTGATCGCGCTTCACGACCGGGTGAAGACGCTGCCCGCTATCGCCACCTATCTGGACAGAGACCGCCGACAGGCGTTCAATGAGGATGGAATTTTCCGCCATTACCCGGAGCTTGATGCCGCATGATTCGCCAGCCCCGTCCCGCCGCGCGCATCCTGCTGGTCGATGCGGTCGGACGGACGCTGATGTTCCGTTTCACCCCCGATGATCGCCCGCCCTTTTGGTGCACGCCCGGCGGCGCGGTCGATCCCGGCGAGACTTACGAGGACGCCGCCCGTCGCGAATTGCTGGAGGAAACCGGGCTGGACCGCGATTGCGGGCCGCAGGTCGCAAGGCGTCAGGTCGAGTTCCGCACCATCGAGGGTGTCGAGGTCGAGGCGGACGAGCGCTACTTCCGCGTCGACATCGATGCGCATGAGGTGACGGGCGCGGGCCACACCGCGCTCGAACAGCGGGTCATGCAGAGCTGGCGCTGGTTCTCCCGCGCGGAACTGGCGGCGCACGCCGAACCCTATTTCCCGACCGACCTGATCGACTTGCTCGACGCGACGGAGCCGACCCCTACGGAGCAAAGATATGTTTGACGATTTCCTGCTGCGCACCCTGCAACCCTCGACGCATGATCTGGGCGGGTTCAAGGTGCACCGCACGCTCCCCAACAAGGAGCGGACGATGGTCGGCCCCTTCCTGTTCTTCGACCAGATGGGCCCGGCGCAACTGCTGCCCGGCTCCGGCATCGATGTGCGCCCGCATCCGCATATCAACCTGGCGACCGTCACCTATCTGTTCGACGGTGCGATCGGCCACCGCGATTCGCTGGGCAGCGATCTGGTGATCGAGCCGGGTGCGGTGAACCTGATGACGGCGGGCCACGGCATCGTCCATTCCGAACGCTCGCCGAGCGAGGCCCGGCCGCAGGGGCCGATGCTGTCGGGCATCCAGACCTGGCTGGCGCTTCCGGAAGCGCAGGAGGAAATGGACCCGGCGTTCGAGCATGTCCCCGCCAGTGCACTGCCCAAGATCGAGGGGCAGGGCGCGACCGCACGGATCATCATGGGCGAGTTGTGGGGCGAGCGCGCGCCGACCACGACCTATGCGGGCACCATCTATGCCGACATCGCGCTGGAGCCGGGCGGGAGTATACCGATCGATGCGAGCGCGGAGGAGCGCGCGGTCTATTGCGCGCTGGGCGAGGCGAGCCTGGAGGGCATGACGCTGGAGCCGCAGCGGCTCTACATCCTGAAGCCCGGGATCGCGGCGACGCTGCGGTCGGAAGGCGGCGGGCGGGTGATGCTGTGCGGCGGCGATGCCTTCACCACGCCCCGCCATGTCTGGTGGAATTTCGTCTCCTCCCGCCGTGACCGGATCGAGGAGGCAAAGCGGGCGTGGAAGGCGCGGGAATTTCCGACCGTGCCGGGCGATGACCTGGAGCGGATCGAGATACCGGAGGTGCCGAAGACGGTGAGTTATCCGTGAGGATGTTCAAGCCCCTCTCCCGGTAGGGGTGGTGAGGGGCAAGGGCCGCGAGTGCTGGTCCCGGTGAGATCCCTTGCCCTCCCCCGGCCCCTCGCGCTTGCGGGAGGGGAGAGTGTGTGGAGAGGGTTCAGCGTGGCCTTCGACTTCGCTCAGGCTGAACGGAGGTTGGAATACCGGCCTGATTCCCCGCCCCGTTCAGGCTGAGCGAAGTCGAAGGCCATGGGAAAAGGCTCCCCCCAGTCTCGATCCGCGATACAGGGCCAGCCAATGGTCGAGCCCAAACCTCCGTATGGTTTCGCGGTGCCGTCAAAGCGCCGAAAAGAGGCCATCGGAAGGAGCGCGCGATGCCATTCAGTTCTTGCAGCCAGGATGCGGGTCAGCGGACCGGTGCCGTCATTCCTTTCGGGGCGCTCGACGCGGGCGGCGCGCAGGAGGCCAATCATCGGATCGCGAACAGCCTGCAACTGGTTTCGGCGATGTTGTCCTCGCAGGTCCGCGAACTGGCGGACCCGATCGCCCGGGATGCGTTGGACCGCTCGGTGCAGCGGGTCGCGGCGATCGCCGGTGTCCATCGCCAACTCTATCTTTCGCAGGAACGCGATCGGGTCGACATTGCCGGCTACCTCGTCGATCTGGTGGAGGGCCTGCGGCGCAGCTTCTCGGCGGACGCCCGCCATCGCCGCATCGACCTGGAGGTCGAGCCCGCGGTCGTGCCCGCCAGCTTCGCGGCGATCATCGGCGTCGTCGTGACCGAATTGGTCATCAATGCCTGCAAGCACGCCTACCATCCCGACCAGCCCGGCGGGATCGAGGTGATCGTGACCACGGGGCCGGAGCGCATCTTCTCGCTCCTCGTCCGCGACCATGGCCATGGCAGGCCAGCGGATGCGCGATCCGACGGGCTGGGGGATCGTCTGCTCGAACTGATGGCCCGGCGGCTCAAGGCGCGGGGCGGCTATTCGGAGGGTCGCGCGGGAACGACCTATATGATGACCGGCCTCATCCCGGCGTGACCTTGTCCGCCGCCGGGCCGCCCGACGCCCTCGCATTCCATGGCAAGGGGAGGCCGGGCGGCGATGCCCGACCTCCCCTCTCTGCCTTTCGACCCGGTTGCGGATCAGGCGGCGTCGACCATGACGACTTCGCTGTCCTCGATCGCCGTCACGCGGATCACATCCTGATCCTTGATGGCGGCGCCGTCGCGTGCGTTGACGGCGATGCCGTCGATCTCGACCGCGCCGGTCGCGGGGACGAGATAGGCGCGACGATCCTTGCCGATCGGATATTCGACGGTTTCCCCGGCCTTCAGCGTGGCGCCGACCACCCGCGCATCGGTGCGGATCGGCAGCGCGTCCGTGTCGTCGTCGAAGCCCGAGGCGAGGATGACGAACTGTCCGGCGCGTTCGCCCTTGGGGAAGGGACGGGCGCCCCAGCTCGGCTTTTCGCCGGTGCGGGTGGGCTGGATCCAGATCTGGAAGATCTTCGTCGTGACGTCTTCCTTGTTATACTCGGCATGGGCGATGCCGGTGCCCGCGCTCATCACCTGGACGTCGCCCGCTTCCGTGCGGCCCGAATTGCCCAGATTGTCCTGATGGGTGATCGCCCCCTCGCGGACATAGGTGATGATTTCCATGTCGCGGTGCGGGTGGGGCGGAAAGCCGGACTGCGGCGCGATGGTGTCGTCGTTCCACACGCGCAGATTGCCCCAGCTCGTGCGGGCGGGATCATAATAGTTGGCGAACGAGAAATGATGCTTGGCGTCGAGCCAGCCGTGGTTGGCACCGCCGAGGCTGCTGAAGGGGCGAAGTTCGATCATGGCGTTTCTCCGGGGCCGTGCGCTGGATCGTCGGCCGATGACGAGGATGTAGGCGGGCAGGATCGTCCCGATCAGCCGGATAAATTCGCTCGCTCTTTTCGAGGAAATTGAAATGAGCGAACCGGGCACCCCGACATTCGACCAGCTCCGCATCTTCCTGACGGTGGTGGACACCGGCAGCTTCGCGGCGGCGGGCCGCAAGCTGAACCGCGCGGTGTCGGTCATCAGCTACGGCATCACCAATTTGGAGGCGCAACTCGGCGTCACGCTGTTCGATCGCGAGGGCACGCGGAAGCCCCGGCTGACCGAGGCGGGCCAGGCCGTCCTGGCCGAGGCGCGCATGGTCGCGGGTGGGATCGACGGGCTGAAGGCCAAGGTGAAGGGGCTGCTCGACGGGCTCGAAGCCGAGGTGAATCTGGCGGTGGACGTCATGCTGCCCGCGCGACGGCTGGGCGAGGTGCTCCGCGCCTTCGCCGCCCGCTTCCCCACGGTGACGTTGCGGCTGCATGTCGAGGCACTGGGGGCGGTCGCGGCGCTGGTGCTGGAGGGAAGGGCGGTGGTCGGCCTGTCCGGTCCGCTCGCCAGCGGGTTCGACGGACTGGAATCCCTGGCGGCGGGAAGTGTCGAGATGGTGCCCGTCGCGGCGCCCGACCATCCACTTGCGCGATATGACCGCATCCCGCCGGGGGCCGGGCGCGAGCATGTCCAGCTGGTCCTGACCGACCGGTCGCCCTTGACCGAAGGGCGCGATTTCGCCGTGCTGTCGCCGCGCACATGGCGGCTGGCGGACCTGGGCGCCAAGCATCAACTGCTCCGCGAGGGTATCGGCTGGGGCAACATGCCGCTGCCGTTGATCGCCCCCGATCTGGTCGCGGGCACGCTGAAGCGGCTGGCGATGCCGGACGATCCCGGCGGCATGTACCGCTTCTGCGGCATCTGGCGCCGCGACACCCCGCCCGGACCCGCCGCGTCCTGGCTGATCCGGCATATGGTCGAACTCGGCCATGGCGATGGCGATCCGGTGGGTAGGGGCGATGTCTGACCGGCGGGGCGGGATGAGGCCGACGCGGCTGGAGGCGTTCACCGACGGCGTCGTCGCGATCATCATCACCATCATGGTCCTGGAACTGAAGGTGCCGACAGGCGGCGATCTCCGCGACCTGGAGGGCATCGCGCCCCTTCTGCTCGCCTATGTCCTCAGCTTCATCAATGTCGGTCTCTACTGGAACAACCATCATCACATGCTGCACGCGACCGACCGTATCGACGGACAGGTGCTGTGGGCCAATCTGTTCCTGCTGTTCTGGCTCAGCCTCGTGCCGTTCGTGATACGCTGGCTCGACGACAGCGGCTTCGCGGCGGGGGCCACGGCGGCCTATGGAATCGTGCTCGGCATG
Organism: Sphingomonas sp. 2378; assembly: GCF_038084995.1. Classification (NCBI taxonomy): domain Bacteria; kingdom Pseudomonadati; phylum Pseudomonadota; class Alphaproteobacteria; order Sphingomonadales; family Sphingomonadaceae; genus Sphingomonas; species Sphingomonas sp. 2378. The sequence goes on along the minus strand of NZ_JAXCMJ010000002.1, from coordinate 210,527 downwards.
TCCTCGGTCGGGTATCAGCTGACCGAACGGGCGATCATCGCCTGCAACGGACCGGGATCGGCGGTCGCCCGTGCGATCCGGCGCGACGGGAAGGGCTGGGGGAGCATCGCGGTCTATGCCGCGGCCGTGCCGCTCGCCTATGTCAGCCGATGGGTGGCGATCGCCCTGTATGTCGGGGTGGTCGCCCTGTGGTTCGTCCCGGATCGACGGATCGCCCGTATCCTGGAAGGCTGATCGGCCCCCGTTTCGATGCGAAGGCGTGTCATTCGACCTGCGGCAGCGCGAAGCGGAATATCGACCCCGCGCTCGCCTTCGAGACATGCTCCAGCGTGCCGCCATGATCCTCCACGATCTGGCGCGAGATGCGCAGGCCCAGGCCGAGACCGGTCGCCCTGGTCGAATGAAAGCCCTCGAACAGACGCTCCCGATCGGATGCGGAGATGCCCGGTCCGCTGTCTTCGACCTCGACGACGATCATGCCGCCGTCCCGCCGACCCCGGACCTTGAGCGCGCGGCTCCAGCAGCGGGCCTCCGCCATGGCCTGTGCGGCGTTCATCATCAGGTTGATCAGCACCTGTCGCAACTGAACGCCGTCCGCCCATACGGAACCCAGGTCGACGGGCAGGTCGAGCGACAGTGTCGCCTGGCGGCTGGCGAATTCCTGTTGCAGGAAGTCGACCGTCTCCTCGATCAGGGGCCGCACCGCACATCGCGCGCGTTCCTCGCGCTTGTTGGCTGCCATCGCGCGAAGCCGGGCGACCGTCTCCTCCGCCTTGCCCGCGCCGAGTACGATCGTGTCGAGACAGTCCTCGACCTGGCGGAGATCGACCTGGGGCTGTCGCAGCCATCGCAGTGCCGCCTGTGCCGATGTCATCATCGCGCTCAGCGGTTGCCGCACCTCATGCGCGATCGTCGCCGACATGATGCCCAGCGTCGACAGCCGGTCGGCATGGGCCATCCGGGCGCGCAGATGGACCGCATCCTTCTCCGCCAGCACCTGATCGCTCACATCCACCAGGCCGAAGGTCAGCGCGCCCGGCGGGGCGTCCTCCTCATGCCAGCTGCTGAAGCGGACATGCAGGGTCGCGCCGGGGGCCTTGAGAGCAAGCCGTGCCCGGAAACAGGCTTGCGGCTCGGCCGACGCCGCGATGGCCTGGACCAGATGATCCGCCTCGGCGAAGGGCCAGACGGTGGCGACCGGAACCGGCAGGTCGCTCTCCGCGATGCCGAGCATCGTTCCCGCGCGGCAATTCACCGCCACCAGACGGGTTTCCCCGAACAGCCGCCGCAACAGATCATGCCGCTTGGCCGTGGTCAGGCCCCGCTCCGCCAGCGCGGTGACGAGCGGTTCGGCGGTGGTGGCATCGAGCCGCCCGAGCGCGAGGCCCATGGCGTCGACCATGCGGCTCGATGCCGTCAGGGGAAGGCGCGGCGGCATGGGCCCCTCAGTCGGCGATGAACTGCAAAAGGTCCTGGTTGAGCCGGTCCTTGTGCGTGAAGAGCACGCCATGGGGAGCACCCTCATAGACCTTGAGGGTCGCATTCGGGAACAGCTCGGCAGCCTGGCGTGCGGTGGCGTCGAAGGGAACGAAGGCGTCCTGTTCGCCGTGGATGACCAGCACCGGCACGTCGAAGCCCGCGATGTCGTCGCGATAGTCGGTCGTGGCGCACGCCGTCACCGCATCGTGCGCGGCCTTGAGCGATCCCTGCAAGGCCATATGGTGGACATGGGCGAGCCTGCCCTCCGAAACCTCGCTGTTCGGATCGTTCGTCGCGAAGAACAGGCGGGCGAAGCCGCGAAGGAACTCGGCGCGGTCCTCCAGCAATCCGCTGCGGACATTGTCGAAGACGATCTGTGGCACGCCGCACGGATAATCCTCGCTCTGGCCCAGCTTGGGGGTGGTCGCGCCGATCAGGACGACGCGCGCCACGCGGGCCGATCCGTGCCGCCCGACATAGCGGGTGACCTCGCCCCCGCCCATGGCATAGCCGACCAGCGTGACACGGCGCAGATCGAGGTGATCGAGCAGTTCGGCCAGATCGTCGGCGAAGCTGTCGTGATCGTAACCGTCCCAGGGCTGATCCGAACGGCCGAAACCGCGACGGTCGTGCGCGACCACGCGATACCCGTGCGAGGCGAGGAACATCATCTGGTTTTCCCACATGTCCGCGTTCAACGGCCAGCCATGGGCGAAGACCACCGGATCGCCCGTGCCCCAGTCCTTGTAATAGAGCCGGGTTCCATCCCCAAGGGTCAGCATCGGCATGATATTTCTCCCGTCCCGCACCCCGAAACTAGCCTGGGCAGGGGATCGGGGCTTCCCCCGATCGGGTGTGTCCTGGCCCACACGAAAGGGTGGATCAGCCCCCGGCGGGCTGGCGCGCGGACGGGTGGCGTGTGCAGGCCAGCGTGCCGCCGAATATGGTCGCACCGGCCAGCGCGAGCGGGGCCGCCAGCCCGAAGCTCCGCATCAGGACTGCTCCGAGCAACGCCCCGAGGAAGATCGCGAAGACCGCGCCGAGGCGCCGGGACCAGTTCGGGTTGGTGCCGCCGGCCGCCGCCGAGTCCGCCGCGATGCCGGTCATCGTCAGGGTCAGCACGGTGGTCGTCAGGTCGGGCACCTTGAGCTGGCGGATGGTGGCGTTGCGATAGCCCATCGCGATTGCGGTCAGCGCGATGATCGCAAAGACGCGGAGGCGATCGGGCGCGGAGATGTCGAACCCGACCGCGATCAGCGCCGCCGCCCAGAGCAGCCCCGCTTCGATCAGCGCCGACCGGATCAGCCAGCCGCCGAGCGGCTTTCCGACCTGGCGGCGCGCCATCCGGCCCGCGAGGAGCGCGCCGAGCATGAAGGTGAGGATCGCCGCGACATAGACCAGCCAGTGAAAGCCGGGCGTGCCCGCCGCAGCGAAGCCCAGGAACACGATATTCCCTGTCATGTTGGCGGTGAACACCTTGCCCAAGCCCAGCACGCTCGCGGCGTCGACCAGCCCGGTCGTCGCCGACAGGAGCAGCAGCAATTTGGGGAACGGGGAGGGGGAGGTCGCGGGCGCGGCGGCTGGTGCCATGATAGTCTCCTCAAAATCGGAAATTCGCCTCCAGCCCCAGCATCACGATCGTGCGCGCCGGGCCGGTCTGTTGGATGAAATCGCCGGGCGCGAAGGCCGACAGCGACCCGGACAGGTTGAGTTCCGGCGTCGCCTGCCAGTCGATCGCCGCTTCCGCCTCCGTACCGATGAAGCGGGCGGTCGCCGATCCTGCGGGGCGGATGAGGTTGCCGGGGATGTCGTAAAGGCCATCGGCCTTGGCGAAGCGCCAATAGGCCATCGTCGCGACGCTGCCCGAGACGTTGCCGCCGAACGACGCGGTGACCCGCGGGTTCACCGAGATGATGTTGTAGGGGCCGACCGGCGACAATTCGCCGAAATATTTGCCCTTGGGGAACAGTGCGTTGAACGTGCCCAGATGCCGGTCGTCGGGATTGCGATCCCCGCTGGCGATATTCATGCGCAGGGTCGCGTCGGGCATCCATCGTAGCTGATCGAACCGGTGCCCGCCCTCGACCGCGACGGTCCAGGCGGAGATCGGTCGGTCGGCGAAGCGCCCGAACTGGTACACGCCCTCGGCATTCCAGTGCCAGCCGTCCCGCTTGCCGGACAAGCGCGCGCCGAGGCTGTGGCGCAACTCGCGCCCCTCCGTCCCGCCGAACCGCGCCGCGCGGTTGCGATAGCCGAGATAATAGAGGTCGATCCCGCCGCGGGACGCATAGGCCCCCCAAAGTGACCTGGTGCGCGAGCGTCGGTCGTCGAACGTCCCCATGCCCGGCTGCAAGGGCTGGACCGCGATCAGGCTGACCGTCGCGCTGCCCAGCGAGGCGAGCGCGCGGAAACCGTCGAACGCCAGCGGCACGTTGGGCCCGTATCGCGTGCCGACCAGCCGTTCGGTGCCGAGCGCGATCATCTGGCGCCCGGCGCGAAGCGTCATGCCATATCCTTCGCGATCGCCGGTCATGGCGTCGCCGAGACGCACGTCCGCAAAGCCCTGGAGCAGATCGACCCGCGTCTGGTCGATCGGCCCGGCCTGTGGCGCGACGCCGATGGCATAGGCGGCGATCGGCTGGACGAAGGCGCGCACGCGACCCATGTGCAGATCGGCATGGGGGACGAGCCGCACCCATTGATAGCCGTCATTCGGAGCGGCGGCGCCACCCCAGAGATTGTCACGATAGCTTTCGTTGCGGACGCGCAGTTCGACGCCGGTCGTCGCATAGGCATCCTCGGCAAGCGGGATGTATTTGAACGTCTCGGTCCAGCGACCGGTGCGGTCGGCGGGATCGGCGAGATGCGACCAGTCCTCGTCATAGCGGGTCGTGGTCAGGGTCGGGGGCTGCCATGCCTCCAGCGTCTGCGCGGCGACGGGTACCGCAAGGCCCATCGCCAGCGCCGAAGCCGGGAGCGCTACGCTACGCACGACGCCGTTCGCGCTCGGCGACCAGCGCCGCCAGGACGAAGCCGCCGATCAGGCCGAGATGCTCGAAAAAGGCGTTGGTGGCCATGAAGCGGTCCTGCCCGGCAGGCATGGTCCAGAAGGCGTTGGCGGTGAAGGCGGCGAGCAATGTGAACACGCCAAGCATACCCGCGCCGAGCCAGATCAGGCGGCCCGACAGGATCAGCAGCGGTCCGACGATCTCGACGGCGATCGTGAGCGCGGCCCAAAGCTGCGGCGGGTTCATCCCGAAATGGGCCTGTTCGGCCACCGCTGCGGGCCAGTCGCTCGCCTTCACCACACCGCCCAGCAGATAGGCGCCGACCAGCAGCAGCCGCGCGAGGAACCAGGTCGGACGCCATTCGAGGACGGCGTCGACGAAGCGCGGTTCGCCGGAGGGGCGGCCGGGCGTCACTTCCCGCTGCCCGCATGCACCTCGGCGATATAGCCGCCGGGGAATTGGAGCATGGCGGCGCGGCGATCGCCGACGGTATAGGGCGGGACGATGACCTTCACATCGGCGGCCACCGCGCGGGCCAGCGTGGCGTCGAAGTCCGCAACCTCATAGCCGGTCAGCTCGCGCCCGTAAGGCCAGGTCAGCGCGCCATCGGTGACCAGCAGCGTGGTTCGGCCATAACCGGATGTCAGCCGGATGCGGCGATAGGGCTTGCCCGGCTGGCCGATCTCCTCGCCGGGGGCCGCGCGATCGTCGGACAGGATGCTGGCGTGGGCGAAGCGGGTCCAGCTGCGGACATAGGCATCCGCCGTGTCGGCGGTCAGGTAGACGCGGCTCTCCGGCACGCTGGCGGGCGCGGGGTAATCGGGCGTCTTGGTGTGCCAGTAGAGTTGCATCACGCTGCCGCCCGGCCATTGGACCAGCGTGTCGCGGCCGATCGGGTCGGGGAAGGTGTCGACCACCCGGACCGCACCGGCGGCGCGCGCGGCGGCGACGGCACCGTCCATGTCCTTGACGAGATAGCCGACGCGCTCATCGCCGAAGGGATAGGGGATCGGCGTCACGAAGCCGAAGACCGAGACGCTGCCGACCGGCGTGATGACGACTTGCGACCGCGTCCGGCTGGGGGTCGGCGTCACTTGGAAAATGCCGCCCGGATTGGGCTTGCCGCCAAAGGTGGCGACGAAGCTCTGGATGAACCGGTCGAAGTCGGCGACCGGCACATAGACATGGGTCGTGTCATATTGCGGACCGACCGAATAGTCCGCGCTCGCAGGCTGGCGGGCCGCGACCGGCACGGCGGGCGTCGCACCGAACAGCGCGACGGCGAGCAGGAGGATCGTGCGCTTCATCGTCTTGTTCTCCCTCATACCGCCCAGCAGCCGCAGCCGAGCGAACCCCAGAAGCTCTGCACGTCCGCCGCCGGCACGTTCGCGCCTAGGGCGGCGGCATGGTCGTGGCCGTGGACGGAGCAGGCGCTGGCGCAACCACAGGCACTGGCGAGTTTCGCGCTCGCCTCGGGCGCGCGGTGATAGCCGCCGAACGTCGCGACCGGCGACCAGTCGGGCATCGGGCGCGGCAGGGCGGGCGCGAGCGTCGCGAAGTCGCCGTCGCCGTGCACGACCTGGCCGCCCAGCAGCGTCAGGACGGAGCGGATGTGTGGAATGGCGCTTTCCGGCACCGCGAAATAATCGTCGGACAGCACCGCCAGATCGGCGAGTTGCCCCGCCTTGATCTGCCCCTTCTTGCCGACCTCGTTGCAGAACCAGGTGTTCTCGTGCGTCCACATCCGAAGCGCCTTTTCGCGGCTGACGCGATTGGCACCGGGGTAGAGCGAGAGGCCGCCGACGGTCTTTCCCGTCACCAGCCAGTTCAGCGACACCCAGGGATTATAGCTGGCGACCCGCGTCGCATCGGTGCCCGCGCCGACCGGAATGCCCGCCGCGAGCATCCGGGCGATCGGCGGCGTCCGCTCGGCGGCCTTGGCGCCATAGCGTTCGACGAAATACTCGCCCTGATAGGCCATGCGATGCTGCACCGCGATGCCGCCGCCCAGGGCGGCGATCCGGTCGATATTGCGGTCGCTGATCGTCTCGGCATGGTCGAAAAACCAGTTGATGCCGGTCAGCGGAATGTCGCGATGGACCTTTTCATAGACGTCGAGCGCGCGGCCGATCGTCTGGTCATAGGTCGCGTGAAGCCGCCAGGGCCAGCGATGCTCGGCCAGCAGACGGATCACGGGTTCGAGGTCGCCCTCCATGCTGGGCGGCATGTCCGGTCGCTCGACGCGGAAATCCTCGAAGTCCGCCGCCGAGTAGACCAGCATCTCGCCCGCGCCATTGTGGCGATAGCTGTCGTCGCCCTGGCCGGGCTTCACCTGTTTCACCCAGCCCTGAAAGTCGGCCAGCTCCTCCTTCGGCTTCTGGGTGAACAGATTGTAGCTGATGCGCAGCGTGAGCTGGCCGTCGGCGTGGAGCTGTTCGATGATCCGATAGTCGTCGGGATAATTCTGAAAGCCGCCGCCCGCGTCGATCACCCCGGTCACGCCCAGCCCGTTCATCTCCCGCATGAAGTGGCGGGTCGAGTTGATCTGATAGTCGGGCGGCAGCTTGGGCCCCTTGGCAAGGGTCGAATAGAGGATGGTCGCGTTCGGCTGGGCCAGCAGCAGGCCGGTCGGGTTGCCGCGCGCATCGCGCACGATCTCACCGCCGGGCGGGTTCGGCGTGTCCCTTGTATAGCCGACCACGCGGAGCGCCGCGGCGTTCAGCAGCGCGCGGTCATAGAGGTGGAGGATGAAGACCGGCGTGTCGGGCGCCACGGCGTTCAGTTCGGCGATGGTCGGCAGGCGCTTCTCGGCGAACTGATGCTCGGTAAAGCCGCCGACGACGCGAACCCATTGCGGCGCGGGCGTGTTGTCCACCTGTCGCTTCAGCATCGCCATGGCGTCGGCCAGCGTCGCCACGCCGTCCCAGCGCAGCTCCATATTATAGTTCAGCCCGCCACGGATGATGTGCATGTGGCTGTCGATCAGCCCCGGGATCACCCGACGCCCGCCGGCGTCGATCACGGTGGCGTCGGCCTTGGCCGCCGCGCGAGCCTCGCTCTCGCTGCCGACCGCCAGGAAGCGGCCGTCGCGGATGGTGATCGCCTCGGCCTGCGGGTTCTCGCGGTCGAGCGTCGCGACGCGGGCGTTGAGGATCAGCAGGTCGGTCATGGGCGGATTCCTGTTGGCGGCGATCAGCGGAAGCATGGCGGTGGCGGCACCGCCCAGGACGACGGCGCGCCGGGTGGCGGTCATGCCGCGCGCTCGGCGGCTTCGTTGTTGGAAGGCAGTCGGCCCAGCACATGCTCGGAGCAGGAGGTGCGGATCGTCGCGGCCTCCTGTCGGCTCGCGAACAGGCTCTTGGCGAGCGGTACGACCTGTTCGCCGACCAATATGCCCAGCAACCCCACCAGCGCGATCGCCGGTGGAGCGGGCGACCGTACCTTGAGCAGCCCGTAGATGACGCCGACAAGCACGCCCGCCGCGAGCGAGATCAGGTACGGCCGCATGGCTCAGTGACCGCCTTCGGAGGCGCCGAACATCGTCCTGGCATAGGTGATGCCCAGGCCGTAGCCGCCGCCGAACTTCTTCGCGACCCCGGTGGTGGCGTCATAGGTTTCGGTCCGCGCCCAGTCGCGCTGCAACTCCAGCAGATATTGAAGCGCGGTCATCGGCTTGGCGCCAAGCTGGATCATCCGCTGGCAGGCGCGCTCATGCGCCTCCTCCGAAATGTCGCCGCAGGCGTCCGAGATGAAATAGCAGTCGAAACCCTGGTCGATCGCCGACGCGACCGGCCCGACGATGCAGACGCTGGTCCACAGACCGGCGAAGACGATCCGCTCCTTGCCGATGCGGTTGACCTCCCCGATCACCGCGGCGTCCTCCCAGGTGTTCATCGAGGTGCGGTCGAACATCGCCTGGCCGGGGAAGGGCGCGGTGACCTCGTCGAACATCGGGCCGGAAAAGCTCTTCTCGGCCACGGTCGTCAGGATCGTGGACACGCCGAATGCGGCTGCCGCATGGCTGACGAGCGCGGCGTTGTTGCGGAGCAGTTCGGGCGCGATGGACTTGGTCGCGAAGGACATTTGCGACTGGAAGTCGATCAGGACGAGCATGTGGTCGGTGGGGGTGATGAGCGACTTGCCCGGGGTCGGTGTGGCGGTGATCGGCATGGCTCGATTTCCTTTCTTCGGCTGCGCGCATCCGGCCCGGACCCCGGTCCGGGGCAGGGTTCGGATCTGCGGTGTTCGGATGTCTTGTGGTGGCGCGTCAGTCGGCGGTCTTGGACGATCGTGACGCGAAGAGGATGTGGCGAACGCGCCGCGATCAGCGTGACAACAGGCCCAGCGCATCGATCTGCGCCTGCGAGAAGCCATGGGTCGCCAGCGGCGGCGCAAGGTCATCGGCGGCCCGGCGCTGGCGGCGGCTCGCGCATACGAACCGGCGCACCGCCTCCAGCCGGGGATCGGCGAGCGATGTGGGGCGGTTCTGGCCGAAGACCAGCGCCGCCGCCCGGCCGAGGATGCCCGCCGGTGCATCCCGGGCCTGCGCGGCGCAACCACAGCGTTCGGCGTCCTGAAGGGCGATGGAGACGGCGGCCCATTCGTGGCGGGACAGCGTGGGTTCGGCGGTGGCGGACATGGACAAGCTCCCGTTATGGCAACCCGATCGTGCGCGCCCCGGTCCCGAAGCGGCAGCCGTAAAAGTCCGATTCATTTGTTCGACCGAATGGAAAAGCGGCGGCTTACGGGGCCTCGACGCACAGCGAGAGCCGCCCGCCCGTTCGTGCAAGTGGCGCATCGGATATGCAATCACCGGTCCGGTCATCCGGGGCACCTCGCTCCCGACCAAGGGAGACGAACATGGGACCGGAACCGGATCACGATGATGAGGATGGGCGCGAGGAACGGCTCGACGAGGCGATCGAGGAGAGTTTCCCGGCCAGCGATCCGCCCGCGACCGGCGACTTCGCCTGACAGGGGGGCAGCCGACGTGCGGATCGTGCCAATTGCAACGCGCTTCTACAATCGCCGGGCGATCGATCGGGGCAGGGTGCGGGAAACCGAAAAGGGAAACCCGCCATGCTTCATCATCAGGATCGATCCGGCCACGCCGAACTGACACGCCGCACCTTGTTCGCCGGAGCCGGGCTCGCGGTCGGTGCCGTCGCGCTCACCTCCGCGGGGGAGGGCGTCGCCCAGCAACCCTCTGAACCGTCAGTCACGCCGGGCGGGGAAGGCTATGCGACCGCGAGCGACGGCGCGCGCCTCTATTACAAGGATTGGGGACGCGGCCAGCCGATCTTCTTCCATCACGGCTGGCCGCTGACGGCGGACGACTGGGACGGACAGATGCTGTATTTCCTGTCCAAGGGGTATCGCGTGATCGCGATGGACCGGCGTGGCCATGGCCGTTCGTCGCAGACCGCGACCGGCAACGACATGGACACCTATGCCGTCGATGTCGACGCCGTGGTCCGCAAACTCGATCTGCGCGATGCGATCCATATCGGTCATTCCACCGGCGGCGGCGAGGTCGCCCGCTATGTGGCGCGCCACGGCCAGGGCCGCGTCGCCAAGGCCGTGCTGGTCAGCTCGGTGCCGCCGATCATGCTCAAGACCCCCGACTATCCCGGGGGTCTGCCCCGGTCGGCATTCGACGGTTTCCGGGCGCAACTTGCCGCCAATCGCGCCGACTTCTACTGGCAGGTGCCGATCCCGTTTTACGGCTTCAACCGGCCGGGCAAGCCTGTGATCGAGGGGGTGCGCCAGAATTGGTGGCGGCAGGGCATGATGGGCGGTGCCAAGGCGCATTACGACTGCATCAAGGCATTCTCCGAAACCGACCAGACGGCGGACCTGAAGGCGATGGGCGTCCCGACGCTGATCCTCCAGGGCGATGACGATCAGATCGTACCCTATAAGCAGGCCGCGTTGCTCCAGGCCAAGCTGGTCCCGAACGGCAAGCTGAAAATCTATCCCGGTTTCTCACACGGGATGCTCACCCTCAACGGCGAGACGATCAATCCCGACATACTGAGCTTCCTGAAAAGCTGATCCGAGGTGGAAACAGGTTCCGGGAGACTCGCCATGCCCGCTCGCCGCATGATCATCGCCGCCGCCCTGGCGGCCTTGGCAACGACCCAGCCGGCGGCCACCGCCCCCGGCCCGGTTCCGCCGCCCTTGCTTCCGCAACCGGTCGCCACCGGCGCGACGAAGCCGGTCGGGGGGCAGGCACCGGGCTATTACCGGCTGTTCGTCGGTCGCTTCGAGGTGACGGCCCTGCTGGACGGGACGCATCCCTTCCCATCCGACAGGGTCGCGATCGGCGCGACCAGGGCGGAGGTCGAGAAGGCATTGGGCGAGGCGTTCCTTCCCTTGCGATATGAAGGGATGATCAACGCCTTCCTCATCGACATAGACGGGCGACTGGTGCTGATCGATTCGGGAGCGGGCAATCTCTACGGCACCGAGGGCGGGGGGCTGAGACAGGCCATTGTCGCGGCAGGCTATACGCCCGAGCAGGTGACCGACGTCTTCGTCACCCATCTGCACGAGGATCATGTCGGCGGGCTGGTGCTGGACGGCCAGCCGGTGTTTCCCCGTGCCACCATCCATATCCCCCGCAAGGATGCCGACTTCTGGCTCGACGACCGCAACCGGGCCGGTGTCGATGACCTGCTCAAGCCCTTCTTCCCCGCCGTGCAGGGTGTCCTGGCACCCTATCGGCGGGCCGGGCGGGTTTCGCCCTTCGAGGAGGGGGCGGCGCTGCTTCCCGGCCTGACGCCGATCGCCGCGCCGGGCCATACGCCCGGTCACACGGCCTATCTTCTAAGTGACGCGGGCCAGTCGCTGCTATTCTGGGGTGACACCGTGCACATGGCGCCCGTCCAGCTACCTCATCCGAAGGTCGCCATCCGCTATGACTGGAACGTGCCCATGGCCGTCGCGTCGCGCCGGACGTTGTTCGCGATGGCCGCGGACCGGCATTGGCTGGTCGCGGGCGCGCATATCTCCTTCCCCGGCATCGGGCATGTGCGGCGCGATCGGGGCGACGGATACGCGTTCGTGCCCGCCAACTATACGCTGAATCGGGGCCGTCCATGATCTCCATCGCCAACCACACGGTGCGCGCCAACGGCATACGCCAGAACTACATCGATGCCGGGGCCGGTGCGCCCGTCGTGCTGCTCCACGGCTTTCCGGAGACGAATTTCGCGTGGCGCCACCAGGTGCCGGTGCTGGGCGAGCTTTACCGGATCATCGCCCCCGACCTGCGCGGCTATGGCGAGACGGAGAAGCCCGCCAGCGGCTATGACAAGCGCACCATGGCGCGGGACCTGGCCGCACTGCTCGACATACTGGGGATCGGGCGTATCGCTCTGGTCGGCCATGATCGCGGCGCGCGGGTGGCGACCCGGTTCGCGAAGGACTTTCCCGATCGGGTCGACCGGCTGGTGGTGATGGACAATGTGCCCACCCGCATCGTCGCGCGCGACCTGGATGCCCGTATCGCCAAGGCCTATTGGTTCTTCCTCTTCCATCTGGTCCCCGACCTGCCCGAGGCGTTGATCGCGGGGAAGGAGGAGCAGTGGCTGCGCTGGTTCTTCTCGGACTGGACCTATGATCCGGCGGCGATCACGGGCGAGGCGTTCGATACCTATGTCCGCGCCTATCGCGCGCCCGGCGCGGTACGGGGGGCCATGGCGGACTATCGCGCCAATGCCGAGGATGTCGCGCAGGACCAGGCCGATGCCGATGTGAAGATCGCCTGTCCGACACTGGCGCTATGGGGCGCGAACTTCGGCGCGGTCGGCGAGATGTTCGACATGCCCAAGGTCTGGGCCGAGATGGCCGACCATCTGCGCGCGGTGCCGATCGAGCGGTGCGGACACCTGCCGCACGAAGAGCGACCGGAAGCCGTCAACGCGCTGCTGCTCGACTTTCTCGACGGGTGGGCGGGCTGATGGCCGGCGGACCCGAACCCGATCCCTATGCGCGGACGGGGCAGATCTATCCGATCCTCTCCGAGGAGATGATCGCGCGGGTGCGGCATTACGGGGTCGAGGAGAAGATGCCCGCCGGAACCACCCTGTTCCGCCGGGGCGACCGGCATGCCGACTTCTTCCTGATCCTGGCCGGGGAGGTCGGCATCTTCCATGCCGGTTCGGTGGACGACGACGAGCGGCTGCTGACGGTCCATCGCGGCGGCCAGTTCACCGGCGAGCTCGACCATGTCAGCGCGCGGGCGTTGCTGGTGACCGCTCGGGCGCTGACCGCCGCGCGGCTGATCCGCATCCCCTCGGGCGATTTCCGCAGGCTCCTGTCCGGCGAGGCGGACATCGCCGAGATCGTCATGCGCGCCTTCATCCTGCGCCGGATGGGGTTCCTCCATCATGGCGAGGCGGGCATCACGATCATCGGCGCGGGCGCGACGCCCGACACGCTGCGGCTGGAGCGTTTCGCCATCCGCAACGGCTACCCCTTCCGGCTGGTGGACACCGCGCGGGACCCCCTGGCGATGGACCTGTTGGCCGAGTTGGGGATCGATCTCATGGACCTGCCCGCCGTGGTCACGCCGGACCGCCAGATCCTGCGCAACCCCAGCACCGCCGAATTCGCGGATCGCCTGGGCCTGACCGAGCGGTTCGAGGCGGGTGAACGGTGGGACGTCGCGGTGGTCGGCGCGGGGCCTGCGGGTCTGGCGGCCGCGACCTATGCCGCCTCGGAAGGGTTGCGCACGGTGGTGATCGAGGCGCTGGCGCCGGGCGGGCAGGCGGGCACGAGCAGCCGTATCGAGAATTATCTGGGATTCCCGACCGGCATCTCCGGCCAGGCGTTGGCCGGGCGGGCGCAGGTGCAGGCGCAGAAATTCGGCGCGCGCATCGCCGTCTCCCGCAAGGTCACGGCGCTGGACTGTTCCGATCATCCGTACCGGCTGGAACTGGAGGACGAACAGATCGTCACCGCGTCCGCCGTGGTGGTGGCGACGGGGGCCCGCTACCGCCGGTTGTCCGTGCCGGATTACGAACGCTTCGAGGGGGCCGGGATCCAATATGCGGCCACCGCGATGGAGGCCGCGCTGTGCGAAGGCCAGCAGGTGGTGGTCGTGGGTGGCGGCAATTCCGCCGGTCAGGCGGCGGTCTTCCTGTCGCGTCATGTCGGGCATGTGCACATGCTGATCCGCAAGGAGAGCCTGGCGGCAACCATGTCCGACTATCTCGTCCAGCGGATCGCGCTTTCCTCGACCATCACGCTGCACCCGTTCAGCGAGGTGAGCGCACTCACAGGGGGTGAGGCGCTTCGCGAGGTCGAGTGGCGCGACGTGCGCACCGACGAGCGGACCCGGATAGAATGCGGCGCGCTGTTCGTCATGATCGGGGCCGAGCCGAACACCGACTGGCTCCGCGACTGTTTGCCCCTGGACGCGAGCGGCTTCGTCATGACCGGGGCCGATCGCGAAGGCCGCGCGCTCGGCTCGCCCTATCAGACGTCGCGGCCCGGAATCTACGCGGTGGGGGACGTCCGCGCGGGCTCGATCAAGCGGGTCGCGTCCTCGGTCGGCGAAGGGTCGGTGGTCGTCCAGGCGATCCACGGCTTCCTCGAACGCCTGTCCCGCACCTGATCCAGAAGAAAAGAGGACATATCATGCGCCTGGCGCCAATCGCTCCCGCCGACCTCTCCGCTGCACAGCAGCCCTTGTTCGCCGCCATGCGGGAGGGCGTGGCCGCCAAATACGACCTGTTCACCACGATGCGGGCGGACGGCGCGCTGCTGGGGCCGTGGAACGCCTGGCTGCACGACCCGGAACTGGGACAGGCATTCTGGACCGTGACCCAGGCGATGACCAGGGCGCGGCGGATTCCCGACCGCCCCCGGCAGGTCGCGATCCTGGTGGTCGGCGCGCATTTCGGGGCGGCTTACGAAGTCTATGCGCATGGCGCGGTCGCCGCCAAGGCGCATGGCATGAGCGAGCGCCGGATCGCCACGCTGGCAGCGGGGGAGCGGCCGGAGGACCTGGATGATGAGGAAGCGGTCGCGCACGATGTCGCGAAGGCGCTGCTGCGGGGCGGCGTCCTGCCCGACCCGCTTTACCGGGCGGCACTCGACCGTTTCGGTCAGCCGGGCGTCAACGAGCTGATCTACCTGGTCGGGCATTATGGCTTCGTCTCGATGACCCTGAACGGCTTCGCCGTGCCCGTGCCCGCCGAATGACGCGCGTGACGGATAGCTGACCCCCGTGTTCCCCTCGGCCGGATCATCCTCCACCCGATCGTGTGATCCTGCGTCACGCCATCGGGGGATGCGCGCTTCGGGCGGCGGGCTAAGGTATTGGCATGTCACGCGGGATTGCCTCTTCGACGGTTCCCCGCTCCGGCGCGGGGCGCGTTGAACTCGTGCCGGCGGCCACGACCCTGCCCTGGACGCAGATGGTCGCCGCTATTCTTGCCGCATCGATCTTCTGCCTCGACGCCTTCATGCCGCAGGCGCTCGCCGTGGCGGGCCTCTATGTGCTGGTCCTGCTGACGGCGGCGCTGGGGGGCGGGGCGAACAGGCGCCGCCGCATCACGCTCTGGTCGGCGGCCTGCCTAGCGCTTTCGGTCCTGGGCTTCGGCATATTCGAGATGCGGGGCGCGCCGCCGCTCGCCATCGCCCATCTGGCGATCAGCGTCGTCATCCTCGTCGCGACCTCGATCCTGCTGCTGCGCGCGAGCGCGATGGACATGGCGGCGCGGCTGGGCGAGCGCCGCTATCGCAGCATCTTCGACACGCTGGCCATGGCCATATGGGAGCATGACTTCACGCCGGTGGTCGAGGGGATCAGGCGCCTGCGCGCCTCCGGCGTCATCGATCTGCGCCGCTTCCTCGACCAGAATCCGCAGTTCGTGATCGACATGCGGCGACAGGTTCGCATCACGGACGTCAACCTGGCGGCGCTGAAGATGATGGGTGTCGCCAGCAAGGAGGAGTTCTTCTCCAGCCTGGGGGACTTCCTGCCCGAGACCGACGAGAGCTTCGCCGAGTGCATCATCGCCCTGGACGAACGCCGCCATCTCTTTCAGGCGGAAACCGTGGTCGTGTCGCGTAGCGGGGAGCCGCGCCAGATCATCGTCGCCTTCGGCCTCGGGCCAGAGGCCTGTCTCGAAAGGGTGCCCGGCAGCATTCTGGACGTGACCGGCCGCAAGGCCCTCGAAGCGCAGATCGGAAAGGCGCGGGCCGATCTGGCCGACGCCCAACGCAACGGCGCGTTGGCGGCGATGTCGGCGTCCATCGCCCATGAACTCCATCAGCCCATGTCGGCCATCCAGAGCTATGCGGACGCCGCGCGGCGCTGGATGGCGCGAACGCCGCCCGATCTGCACGAGACGACGGCCGCGCTGGCGGGGCTCGGACAGGCGGTCGGCCATGCGCGGACGGTGATGCACCGCGTCCGCTCGCTGGTCGGCAACGCCCGGATCGCGTTCGACGATATCGATATCGGCGAGCTCCTGTCGACGACCGTGCGGCTCATGGAACGCGACGCCGTCGAGGCGGGAACCCGCATATCGCTCGACGTGGAGGCGTCGGCGGGGCCGCTTATGGTGCGGGGGGACCGAATCCTGTTGAAGCAGGTGTTCGTCAACCTCGTCACCAACGCCATCCAGGCGATGGAGGGCGTTCCGTCGGATCGACGGCTCGTCGCGCTTCGGCTGAACCGGCGCGGCAGCGAGGCGGTGGCGATCGTGGAGGACTGGGGTCCCGGCTGGGCGGCGGCGGCGGAGGCCAAGGTCTTCGGCAGCTTCTACACCACCAAGGAACATGGGATGGGACTGGGCCTGTCGATCAGCCGCACCTCGCTGGAACGGCATGGCGGCTCGATCGCGCTTCGTCGCGGTGGCGGCGGCGGGGCGATGGTGGAGGTCGCGCTGCCCTTAGTCGGCGTGGAGCCTGGCCCGGATGGCGGCCTCGATGGTCGCCTGGAGGAGATCGCCGTCGAGCGGCTTCTCCAATAGGTCCACGACGCATCCGGCGTCCCGCAGCGTCTGCGCACGCTCATTGGGATAGGCGGTCATGAGTATGATCGGCAGTTCCGGGGCGCGGTGGTGCAGATGCTGTGCCAGCACGACCCCGGTCATGCCGGGCATCTGAATGTCGCTGAGCACGCAGGCGAAGGAGGCGAGCGGCTGGCGCAACACATCCTCGCCGGAAGAGAAAGTGTGGCAGTCGAAGCCGAGGGATCGCAACAGGCTTGACGTCGCGGACCTGACCAGGGGCTCGTCATCCACGATGGCGATGAGGCCGGGTTTCAATAGTCTCTCCCGTCCAGCGATGACGATTGCCGAACCTTAAGACCCGGGGAGGGGGGCTGGCGAGCCATACGATCGGTTAGGTGCTGGACAATTGATCCGCCAGGCGCACCAGATCGGGCACGCGGCGCAGGCCCAGCTTGCGCATCACGCTCGATCGGTGGAGCTTGACCGTGATCTCCGCGATGCCGAGTTCGTGCGCGATCTGCTTGTTGAGCAGGCCGCGCACGACGCCATCCATCACCTGGCGTTCGCGGGGCGTGAGCAGGTCATAGCGTGCCCTGGCGTCGGCCGAGCCCTGATGGGCGGCCCGGTCCGCGCGGGCGCGTTCGAAGGCGAGGTTGACGGCGTCCAGCATGTCCTGATCGCGGAAGGGCTTGCTCAGGAAGTCGACGGCCCCCGCCTTCATCGCGCGCACGCTCATCGGAATATCGCCATGACCCGTCATGAAGATGACGGGCAGGT
Source organism: Sphingomonas sp. 2378 (assembly GCF_038084995.1). NCBI lineage: Bacteria > Pseudomonadati > Pseudomonadota > Alphaproteobacteria > Sphingomonadales > Sphingomonadaceae > Sphingomonas > Sphingomonas sp. 2378. The sequence continues at coordinate 193,291 of NZ_JAXCMJ010000002.1, read as the reverse complement.
CCGCCCCGCTGGCGTTCAGCGCCGACTGGAACTCGAAGCCCCCCACCTCTGGCATGCGCACATCGGTGACGACGCAGGCGAGCTGGTCCCCGGCGCCGACGTCGAGCGCCTCGCGGGCGTTCGCATGCAGGCGCGTCGCGAACCCGACCGAGCGGAACAGGCTGTCCAGCGAGGCGCGCACCAGGGGATCGTCATCGACGATGATGACCAGGTGCGGCGAGGGCGCGCGGTCGGCATCGCCCGGTGCCGAACGCGCAAATTGGGTGCCGTCCATACAATCCTCGATCTGCTCGCCTGAATAGGGATGGGCGCGACGGCTCGCGACCGATCGCGACCTCGCCAGGAGTTTCTACCGATGCCTTACGTCACTGCCAAGGATGGAGCCGAAATCTACTATAAGGATTGGGGCACCGGACCCGCCATCTTCTTCAGCCACGGTTGGCCGCTCAGCGCGGACATGTGGGAGCAGCAGATGATGTTCTTCGGAGAGGCGGGCTTCCGCGTGATCGCCCATGATCGCCGGGGCTTCGGCCGCTCCAGCCAGCCATGGAGCGGCTATGACTATGACAGCTTCGCCGACGATATCGCGCTGGTCCTCGAAACCGCGGGCGTGGAGGAGGTGGCGCTGGTCGGCTTCTCGATGGGCGGCGGCGATGTCGCGCGCTATATCTCGCGCTACAAGGGCGCGCGCGTCACCAAGGCCTGTCTGACCTCCGCCGTGACCCCCTTCTTCATGAGGGCGGACGACAATCCCGATGGCGCGCCGCCCGAAATCTTCGACGGCATCCGCCAGGGCCTGTTGAAGGACCGGCCGCAGTTCCTCGATGATTTCAACGCGCTCTTCTACGGGACGAACAACAACCCCGACGCGGTGTCCGATGGCATCCTGAAGCAGACGCTCCAGATCGCGCTGATGGGCGGGATCAAGGGCACCTATGACTGTGTCGGTGCCTTCTCGGAGTCGGATTTCCGCCCGGACATGGCGGCCTTCATCATGCCCACGCTGATCGTCCATGGCGACGCCGATCAGGTCGTGCCGATCAAACCCACGGCGGAGCAGGCGCACCGCATGATCCCGCATTCCGAGCTGAAGGTGTATGAAGGCGCGCCCCATGCGCTCGTCGTCACGCACAAGGACCGTTACAACGCCGATCTGCTGGCGTTCCTGCGCGGCTGATCCCCGAGGATCCGCCCACCGCAACGCCGCGACCCCGGGGGGTTGCGGCGTTGCTCGCGTCCATGCCGGTTCGGGGGATGGGATCACACGAAGCGCGGGATCGGGCCGATTTGGGGCGTCCGGTCGGGTAGCGCGACGAACGCCTCGTCGATGTAGCACCATCCCCAGCCTTCCGGCGGATCATAGCCTTCGATGATCGGGTGGCGCGTGTCGTGAAAATGCGCCCGCGCATGGCGATGGGGCGAGTCGTCGCAGCAGCCGACATGGCCGCATTCGCGACACAGCCGCAGATGCACCCAGACGCTGCCGATCTTCAGGCATTCCTCGCATCCCTTTGCGCTGGGCGTCACATGCCGGACCGTGGTGCGGTCCATATGCCTGCACATTGCCGTCATGCTGAATCTCCCGGAAGCTCGGACGTTCGTCTAACGGTCTGAAAATAAATCTCTTTTATCCGGCGGGGAAGGGTTTCCAGGCGGTACGATCGCTGTTTGGGCAGCCCCGTCCAAGAAGCATCCATCCCGTCCAAGGCCCTGGTCCGTCGCCCATGTTGTGCTCCGGGGCAAAGGATAGCGATCGGAGCGAGAGGGCGATGGGGCGGGATTGCCGGTGACGAAGGGCCCAGGAACCATCGGCGGGTCGCGGGTGATCGGCGTGCTGCACGGCTGCACCCTGGACATCGTTCCCGGCACGCTCTGGCGGGTCGAGGCCGATCTGGCCGTGGCGGGCATCCATTTGCGGGACCCCGCGCCGACGATACTGGTCGGCCTGGAGCGGGCCCTGGGAGGCGGCGTGCAGGGATTGCGCCATGCCGGCCTGCTGTCCGGACGGCTCGGCGAGACGCTGCTCCTGTCCAGGCCACCGGGGCCGATCCGCGCCGGGGCGGTGTTGATCCTGGGGCTCGGGACCACCGAGGCGATCACGGCGGATACCGTGCGCCGCGCCGCGCAGGCCGCCGCCGAGCAGGCGACGCGGATGAAGGTCGGGCATGTCGCATCCGCGTGCGGCGGGGAGGGTGGAGCCGATGCCTCGACGCTCGCCATGCCGCATCTGTGGGCGGCCATCGCAGGCATCGAAGCGGTGCTCCGGGCCAGTACGCAGCCCGTGCGCCGATGGTCGTTCCTCAGCCGCCCCACCGATCTGGAGCGGTTCGCCGAGCGTTTCAGGATCGCCTTCAACCGCGCTATAGGCGATGAACCTCCGACGGGCTGAAGGAGGGACAGGTATTCCGATGGCACAGACAGATATTATCCGCATCCTGATCGTGGACGACCATCCCATGTTGCGGGAGGGCGTGCGGGCCGTCATCGATCCCCAGCCGGATATGGACATCGTCGCCGAGGCGGAAAGCGGTGAGGCCGCGATCACCCTGTTCGAACGCCATCGGCCCGATGTCGTGCTGATGGATCTCCAGATGCCCGGCATGGGCGGCGTGGCGGCGATCACGGGGATCCGCGGCGCCTATCCCAATGCGCGGATCGTTGTCCTGACGACCTATTCCGGCGACGCGCAGGCGATGCAGGCGCTCCGGGCTGGTGCGGCGGGCTATCTGCTGAAGAACGCCTTGCGCAAGGAACTGCTCGACACGATCCGCTCGGTTCATGCCGGGGGACGCCACCTGACCGCCGAGGTCGCCACCGGCATCGCGTTGCACGCCATGGAGGACGCGCTGTCGGGGCGTGAGGTGGAGGTGCTGACGCTGGCGGCGGGCGGCAATTCCAACAAGCAGATCGGCGGCCGCCTCGGCCTCTCCGAGGATACGATCAAGGGCTATATGAAGGTCATCTATTCCAAGCTGGGAGCGTCCGATCGCACCCATGCGGTCACCATCGCCGCACGGCGGGGCATGATCACGCTCTGACCCTTTGCCGACATCCCGCCGCGCAAGCTGAACCTTGGTTGGGGGTTGCTGCGGCCAAGGTGCAGGGTCGCGGCAAACCCCCGTTCGATTTTTTGGACGATCTTCGAGGGCGATAACGCCTCCCGGACATTGAATTCGGGAGAAACGCGATGCTTTCGGACGCCAGGGCCTTTTCGCACACCGATGCGAACGCCGCGCCGCCCTATCTGTTGGAACTGATCGGTCGGGCGGAGCGTGCGATCGAGGACGATCCCGCGCTCACCCGTCGCTATCTGGACGAGGTCCGCGACCTACTCTCGGGCGGCGGGACCGATCCGATGGACCGGGTGCTGCTGCCCAGCGCGGTTCCGGTGGATGGCAACGGGCCGACCAAGGGCGGTCTGGCGGCCTGGCAGATCCGCCGGGTGCGCGACCATGTCGAGCGGCATCTGGAAAGCGCGATCCTGATCGAGGACCTCGCTAATGTGGCCAGGCTCAGCCCCGGTCATTTCTGCCGCGCGTTCAAGGCCAGCACCGGCGACACGCCGCATGGCTATATCGTCCGCCAGCGCATTCGTCGCGCGCAGACCCTGATGCTGAGCACGCGCGACTCGCTCAGCCAGATCGCCTGTGCCTGCGGGCTGACCGACCAGGCGCATCTGACCCGCCTGTTCCGCCGCCTGGTCAACGAAACGCCGCTGGCCTGGCGCCGGACCTGGCAGGCCGCGTGACCTTCCCGGCCCTGGGGTATCCGCCCGAGGGCCCGGAGGGATCGGTTCAGCCTATTGCGGCACGACGCCGCGGCCCGCCACGCGTTCATAGGCCGATAGCTCGTCGCCGATCGCGACCTTCGCGGCCAGATCGTCCGCCCGGGCCTGATCCTTGGCGGCCTGTTTCGGGTTGTCCGCATTCTCGTCCGGGTCGGCGGCCCCGACATTGGGGCTGTCGGGGACGTACAGCACGCGTTCTTCGTTCGACTTGTCTTCCATATCCGGCTCCTTCACGCTGCTTCAAACGCGGAACGGAAGCCACGGTGCCGCTATCCAACGGAATAGGCTGGCTTTTCATCCGCAAACTGCCGCTCGGCGGTGTATCCGTTCGGGATATACAAGACGTGGCCATCGGCGGGCTGATACCCGGTGGCCGCGTAACCTAGCCTCGTATCCGACAATCTTCGGGGATCGGGTTTTCGACTGGAGGATCGCATGACCATATCGACACCCCCGACGCCGCTTGCCGCCTCGCCAGCGTCGAGCCCGGCCCTCGGACGGGGGCTGACCTTCGCCATGGCGGTCGCGGCGGGGATTGCTGTTGCCAACATCTATTACAACCAGCCGATGCTGGGGGTGATGGAGCGGGATCTGCCCGGTGCGGCGACCGGGCTCATCCCGACCGCGACGCAGCTCGGCTATGCCGCCGGGTTGTTCCTGCTCGTGCCGCTGGGCGACCTGATCGAGCGCAAGAAGCTCATCGTCCTGCAATTCCTGATGCTGGCCATGGCGCTGGTCGCCGCCGCCGTCGCGCCGAATGCCTGGGCGGTGGTGTTCGCTTCGCTCCTGCTCGGCGTGGCAGCGACGGTGGCGCAGCAGATCGTGCCCTTCGCGGCGCATCTCGCCTCGCCCGAGAAGCGGGGCGCGACGGTCGGAACCGTGATGTCGGGCCTTTTGTGCGGCATCCTGCTCAGCCGGACGCTTGCCGGCTTCGTCGCCACCCATGCGGGCTGGCGCGAGATGTTCTGGCTGGGCGTGCCGATGGCGCTCGGCGCAGGGGGGCTGATGGCGGCGGCACTGCCGCGCAGTCATCCGGACAGCGATCTGCGTTACGGCCAGCTTCTGGGTTCGCTGCGGCATCTGTGGAACGAGTTCGCGGAGCTTCGGCTGGCGGCCGTGACCCAGGCGTTGTTGTTCGGTGCCTTCACCGCCTTCTGGACCATCCTTGCGCTGCATTTGCAGGAACCCCGCTTCGCACTCGGTGCCGATGTGGCCGGGCTGTTCGGCATCGTCGGAGCGGTCGGGATTCTCGCCGCACCGATCGCCGGGCGGATGGCCGATCGGCGCGGACCGCACGGGGTGATCGCGATCGGGGCGGCGCTGACGCTCCTCTCCTGGGCCGTGTTCGGGCTGTGGCAGTCGCTCGCCGGTCTGGTCGTCGGGGTGATCCTGCTCGACTTCGCGGTGCAGAGCGCGCTCGTGTCCAACCAGCATGTCGTCTACGCGCTTCGTCCCGAGGCGCGGGCGCGCCTGAACACCATCTTCATGGGGGCGATGTTCCTGGGCGGCGCGGGCGGATCGGCGGCGGCCACCGCGGCGTGGAAGGCGGGCGGCTGGTCCGCCGTCGCGTGGCTGGGCATCGCACTGGCGGCGGTCGCGGTCGCTCTCCAGAGCCGAAGCATCCTGCGGCGGCGGTGAAGGTCGAGCCTGTCACTGCGATCGTGGGCATGAAGGCGCCCCCTGTCCGGACAGGACGGGGAGCACCTTCCGGTTCGTGGCGCTCAGGCGGCGGCGATGCTCTCGACCGCTTCCATGATGACGGCGGCTACCGCCTCGGGCTGCGACAATAGGGACAGATGGCTGGCCTTCAGCTCGGTCGTCTTCGCGCTCATCCGTGCGGCGAACATGCGTTCCAGGTCGACGTTCACGACGCGATCCTCGCTGGAGACGATGTACCAGTTCGGACGATCCTCCCAGGCGGCACGGCTGATCGCCTCGCCGAACGTGCTGGCGGGGAGGGGTGGTTGCAGCGTGGCGAGGATGCGGGCCTCCGCTTCGGGCAGGTCCTGCCCCACATCCTCCACCCAGCCTTGGGCGCTGAGCTTGAGATTGCCCTTCCCGTCATCGACGATCTTGGCCAGTCCCGGAGGATTGGCGAATTTCCCTACCAGTTCGCCGACCGTCTCCCCCGCGGCGGGCGCGAATGCCGCGACATAGACGAGCGCCTGGACCTTCTCGTCGGTCCCCGCCTCGGTGATCACCGCGCCGCCCCAGCTATGGCCGACCAGGACCACGGGCCCCGGCACCGAATCGAGCACCAGCCGGGTCGCTGCGACATCGTCCGCCAGCGAGCTGGTCGGGTTCTGCACCGCGACGACCGGAATGCCGCGATCGAGCAGGATCGGGATGACGCGCTGCCAGCTGGAGCCATCGGCCCAGGCTCCGTGGACGAGGACGACGGTGGGCGGGGATGTTGCGGTGTCGGCCATGGTGATGCGTACTCCTGCGGTGAATGATGCAGGCCACGCTAGGCGTCGGGGCATGGGGCGGCTTGTCGGATCGGCAGCCGAGTTGCTCAAAGCTGCTGCATCGCGCCCCTCGAAAATCCTGAGGGGCAGCCCTCACCGATAGGCGATGCGGGCGGGCATGACGATGGCGATATGCGTACCGTCCTGGGGCGGCGAGGTGATCGACAGCGTGCCGCCGAGCCGCATCGCCCGTTCCCGCATGCCGACTAGGCCGAAATGACCTTCGCGGTGCCCGGCGGTGAGCACGTCGGCGGGCAGCCCCCGACCGTCATCCCGCACCGTGACCGTCAATTTGTCCAGACCGTGGACGATCCCGACATGCACGTTCGAGGCATGGGCATGGCGCGCGGTGTTCGCCAGCGCCTCGGCGACGATGGAGGCGATCTCGTCCGCCACTGGGGCACAGACGGGACGCGCGCGACCCTTCTCGTCTATCGCGAAATCCATGTCCGCCGGAAGGATGGCGGCCGCGAGGGCCGACAGGCGCGGTCGCAGCTCGACCGGCTCCATATCCTCGCGCAGGGCCCTGACCCGATCGCGTCCCTCCAGCAGCACGTCGTCGGCGCGGTCCAGCGCCCCTTCCAGCGCCGTACGAGCCTCACCGCCGGGCGGAAGCTTCTCGGCCGCCGCCTGGAACCGCAGCATCAGGCCCTGGAATCCCTGAAGCAGCGTGTCGTGAAGCTCACGCGCGATTCGCTCGCGTTCCGACAACTGCGCCTCGAACCCCGCCCGGGTGCGGTCGGCGATGATCCGCAGCCGCTGGCGGTAGAGCAGCCACAACAGACCCCCCACACCGAGCGCACAGAGCAGGGCGAACCATATCGTCTGATAGAATCGGGGTGCGATCTCGAAGCGGAGGACCGCGCCCTCGCGGTTCCACACCCCGTCATTGTTGGCGGCGAGCACATGGAAGCTGTAAACGCCCGGCCCCAAATTGGTATAGAGCGCCTGCCGCCGCCCCTGCGCATCCGTCCAGACCGTGTCCGCCCCCTCCAGACGATACCGGAAGCGGTTGGCCTTGGCATCGGTCAGGCTGAGGCCGGTATAGTCGATCTGCACGCGGTCGGTTCCGGCGGGAAGCGCGATCCGCGTGTCCGATGGCGTCCACACCCGTCCGGCGGCGGTCAGCGACCGGATCGTGACGGGGGGCGGCAGCATGTTTTTCACGATGCCGGCGGGATCGACATAGGCCAGCCCCTTGTTCGTCGCGAACCAGATGCGCCCGCTCGCGTCCTGCGCGGCGTCGTTCGCCTGGTTCATATAGGTGCGGGCGGCGAAGTCCTCATAATAGCCGAAGCGTTCGATCGGCAACGGACGGCCCGGACGATCGAAGGCCGCGTTCAGCGCCTTGGTCGAGGTGCGGACGATCCCGTCGACGCCGATCAGCCATGTCGACCCGTCCGGGGTCGGCAGGATGCCGGTGATGTCGGCCAGGAACGGATAGTCCCGCTGACGCAGATTGGCGAAGACCCGGCCATCCCATCGTCCGATACCCGCTTCGGCCCCGGACAGGATCATGCGGCCGTCGAACGCCATGGTCGAGATCGCACCGATGGTCGGCGCCCTGCGCGGCCAGAGCGCGCTTTCGGTCGTGCCGAGGCGTCGGCGAAAGCCGGTGCTCGGTCGACTGAAGATCAGGCCGCCCGCCGGATCGACCCGCAGCTTGCCCAACGTCCCCTTCTTCTCGCCGGAGACCCCCGCTGCCGGAACCAGCCGCGATCCGATCAGCTGGTAGAGTCGGTCGCGACCGGTCCAGAACCGGCCTTGCTGGTCGAGCACACAGGAAATCGAGAGCGGGTCGCCCACCTTGCGGACATGGCCGACCGATCCCGATGGCGTGAGGTCCAGACGATAATGCCCTTCGAGGCTGAAGGTCAGCAGGTGCCGGTCGTCGCCGCACAGCACGCCGATCGAGGGCTTGCGGAAGATGAGCCGGGGCGTCGGCTGACCGGCGTCGATGCGATAGATGCCTGACAGTCCCGCAACGAACAGACGGCTGCCGGTGCGCGATCGCACGAAGCCGGTGACGATGCCTTCCCTGACCGGGGACTGGGCGACGTTCGCGGGGGAGAAGCGGTCCAGGCCGGATGCCGTGCCGACCCAGATATTGCCCTCGCGATCCTCGAAGGTCGACAGGCTGAGCGTCGAGGTCAGGCCCTGCTCGACGGTCATCCGCTCCGCCGGGCCGGGGCCGTCCCGCGTCGGGGTGAAACGGGTCAGCCCGTCGTCCTGCGCCAGGATCCAGAGGTGGCCGTCCCGGTCGGCCCGCATGGTTCGCCGGGCGAACGGGGTGTTCGCGCCAGCAAGCGATACCGGTCCGCCGGTTCCGCCCAGCCGACGAAGCCCCTTGTCATCGGCCAGCCATATGGTTCCGACGGGTTGTTCCGCCAGCGTGGCATAAGGTGCGGCCTGGAAGGGGAGCGTTTCGAAACGGTCCATGCCCGGACGCAGGCGTAGCACGGCGGGCGGAGACGACAGATAGACGCTGCCGTCCGCCGCCGCGAGGATCGGACCCATCTCTCCCGGCGTATAGCCTTGGCGGGGGCCGATCCGCATCCATCGGCCATCCTTGAGCCGACTGACCAGCAGCACGCCCCGGCTGTCGCCCGTCACCCAGATCGAGCCGTCGCGCGCCTGCACGATCGAATCGACGCCGCCATCGGGTGTCCATGGATTGGCATCCCGCAGGACGCCATGGCGGACCACGGCGATGCCGCCGCTGTCATAGCCGACCCATATGTCGCCGTTGCGCGCCGCGAGCAGGGCCGTCACCTGAAGCGAGCGCCGCCGTCGTTCGTCGCTGGGCAGGATGCGCTCGAAGCTGATCCCATCGAAGCGGTAGAGCCCGGTCGAGGTGCCGAGCCAGAGGAAGCCGTCCGGCCCTTGCGTGATCGCCCGGATGTTGCCCGGCGCGCCGTCGCCCAACGTCCATCGGCTATGGCGCAAGTCGGTAAGGGCGGGCCGGTCCGCCGCCGCCGCCGCCGAAACGGCGGGGCCGGGCAGCATTGCCGCGATGCTCAGGCACAGCGACGGTCGGAGCGTTCGACGGTGCGTGGGCAAACGGGAACAAGCGGCAAGAATAGCAGGGAACGTCAATAGCCTGGGCCAGCCTTGCCCGCGCGCCTCCGCTCTTCCCGTGACCCCGCCCTTTTGCATCGTAGCATCATGGCAGTGCCGATGGAGGTGATCCAGTGGCGATTCGGTTCCGGAATGTCGGTTCGGCACGACAATGCGACCCGGCGCGCGATCGCATCCACGGAGTGCCCTATGGCAGCACGATCATCGATGTCAGGAAAATGGTGCCCAAGGGCGGGATCGAACCACCGACACTGCGATTTTCAGTCGCATGCTCTACCAACTGAGCTACTTGGGCCCACACCGCGATTGCGATTGGAGGCGTGCCTTTAGGGGTGGTTTTCGATCCTGTCCAGCCCTTCTTCGTCACTTTCCTTGACCGGAATGCGATAACCCTCGCCCAGCCATTGCAGCAGGTCGCGGTCCTTGCACCCGCGCGAGCAGAAGGGGGCGTGGTCGGCGGCGGTCGGCTTGTCGCAGATGGGGCAGGTGGTCATGACGCTCGTTCCAGTTGCAGCGGGCGACCGGTGCGGCGCGCGACCTCGTCGCAGATGGGGCAGGTGGTCATGACGCTCGTTCCAGTTGCAGCGGGCGACCGGTGCGGCGCGCGACCTCGTCGCGCCAGCCAGGGTTCGCCATCAATCGATCATATAGGGAGCCGGACAGCCGGTGCACGGGGGCCGGGCCCGCCGGTTCGCGCTCCCATTGCCGCAGCAGCGCACGGGCCCGCGCGCCGATCGGGTCGATCCCCAGCCGCTCGGGGATCGACGCGCGGGGACGCGGGCGCACGATCTGGAGGAAGCCGAAGCCGTTGACCGCCGTCCGCTCGAAGGGGAGGGGCAGGGCAGCATCCAGCGCCTCAGCCACCGCCTGACGCGGCCCCTTGCCCTCCAGCGTGGGGAAGTCGATCCCGATCGACCCGCCGATCCCGTGGCGGAGGATCGCCTCACCCACCGCGCGGGCGGCGGCGATGGACAGGGCTTCGTGCGGCGGCGAGCCATCGACGTCGAACAAGGTCATCGCCGGGGTCGGCGTCATCCGCAGCACGCCGGGCCCAAAGCCGATCTCGCCCGTCACCGCTTCGTCGAGCAGTTCGGACCAGCCCGCCGCTTCCAGATCGTCGGGTTGATGTGCCAGCATTTCGCGGACGGGAATGCCGGTGGCGACAATGCGGGCGCGCAGATCGGGGCCGGGGCCGGGGGGGGCATCCTCCGGGGCGACCTGCGCCTTGGGCAATTTGGAGCGGCCGCGTTCGGGAATCGCCTCGCGCGTGACGATGACGGTCAGGCCTGAGCCTTGCGTCATCCCCTTGGGCACCGGGGCGAGCAGCACGTCGCCGCCCTGGTTCAGCGTCACCCGGCCTTGCCGACCGGGGAGCAATTCGACCAGCCGCCCCTCGGCCACCGTGCCGACCGTCAGCGTGCCGGTCAGTTCGATCGCGGCCTGAACGATCCGGCCATCCTCGACCAGCGCGGCGCGCGCCTCGCCGATCCCGGCCTCATAGAGCCATTCAGACAAGCGGCAGTCCGGCGGCCTTCAACAGCGCCCGCGTCTCGAACAGGGGCAGGCCGATCACGCCCGAATGGCTCCCCTGAAGGAAGCGCACGAACGCTTCGGCGCGGCCCTGGATGGCATAGCCACCGGCTTTGCCCAGCCCCTCGCCGCACGCGATATAGGCGTCGATCTCCTCCTCGGAGAGCGGTTTGAACGCGACGATCGTGTCGGCCAGCCGGGTGCGAGCCTTGCCGGTGGTGTCGATCACGCACACCGCCGACAGCGCATGATGCCGCCGCCCGGAGAGCAGGCGGAGCAGCTTGCGCTGGATATCCTCCGTTTCGGCGGGCGGCAGGATGCGGCGTCCCACGGCGATGGTGGTGTCGCCCGCGACGACGATCTCGCCCTCGGCACGCTCCACCGCGTGCGCCTTCTCCACCGCCAGGCGGAGCGCATAGACACGCGGAAGCTCGGCGGGGCGGGGCGCTTCGTCGATATCGGGCGAGGCGGTGCGCTCGGGCACGACTCCCAGCCGCGCCAGCAGATCGCGGCGGCGCGGGGAGGAGGATGCAAGGACGACCGGCATGATGGGCCGTTCGCTCACTTGAAGCGGTAGGTGATCCGGCCCTTGGTCAGGTCGTACGGCGTCAGCTCGACGAGCACTTCGTCGCCGACCAGCACGCGGATGCGGTTCTTGCGCATCTTGCCCGCCGTATGTCCCAGGATCTCGTGATCATTCTCGAGCTGGACGCGGAACATCGCGTTGGGGAGGAGTTCCACCACGCGGCCGCGCATCTCGAGCAGTTCTTCCTTGGCCAAAAAATACCTCGGTTCGTCTTGTTTTAGGGTATGTCGAAGAGGCGCCGCCATAGCCGCAAAGGCCCCAAAAGGAAAGGCGCGCCGAATCAACCCAGGATATGGGGTCGGTTTAGGGTTCGGGCAAGGCGCGCGATCCTCCCCTGAAAGGGGAGGGGGACCGCCGCGAAGCGGTGGTGGGGAGGTGTCCCCGGTGGCGAGTTTGGTTTTACCTCGCAAACCGTGACACCCCTCCGTCATGCCTGCGGCCTGCCACCTCCCCTTGCAGGGGAGGAACGGATGGTCACGCCGGGTTATGCTCCGCCAGGAACGCCGCCATCGCCTTCAGGAATTCCAGGCGATCCTCCGAGCGGGTGAAATGGTGGTCGGCCAGCGGCTGTTCGATATAGTTCACCGGCTTGCCCGCCGCCTTCAGCGCGGCGACCATCATCCGCGACTGGTTGACCGGTACGCGCTTGTCTTCCTTGCCGTGCACGATCAGCAGCGGGATCGTCATGTCGGCGGCCCCGAAACGCGGCGAGACGGCGCGGTAGTCGGGGGCCTGTTTGTGCAGCCAGTCGGCGCGCGTCTTGCTGAACAGGAACCGCGAGTCGTAGCGCTTCATCGCCTGAAGATCGGACACCCCGGCATAGGATATCGCACAGCGGTACAGCGCCCCGTCACGCTGCGCCGCGCGCATCGCGGCATAGCCGCCATAGGAGGCCCCGACCATGCACACCCGTTTCGGATCGGCGATTCCCTGCTTGGCCAGCCAGGTGACGGCGTCGTTCAAGTCGTCCTGCATCTTCAGGCCCCATTCGCCCTGGCCCTTCAGCGCGAAGGCGGTGCCGTAACCGGAGGAACCGCGATAATTGGGCTGGATCACGGCATAGCCGAGTTCGGCCAGATACTGGCTCCACCAGTCCCAGCTTTCCGAGTCGCGCGCGAACGGCCCGCCATGCGGCAGCACGATCAGCGGCAGGTTCTTGTCCCCGCGACCGCGCGGCAGGGTCAGTATCGCCTCGATCTGCGTCCCGTCGCGCGCCGGGTAGCGCAGGGTGCGCACGGGCGACAGGCGCTGGCCCTTCAATTGCGGATTGTCCCAGGACAGGAACTGCATGTTCCCATAATCGGTATCCCAATAATAGAGCGCACCCGGCGTGGAGGGGCTGCTCACATCGATCAGGAAGCGGGTGCGGGCGCGGTTCCATGAGATGATCTCCGCCCGGCGCGGCGCCACCGCCTTGTCGACCTGTGCCTGCAAGTCCTTGATGCGCGGGTCGGTCCAGGCGTCATGATAATATTGGTCGGTGTAGCGGATCGCCGAGATATCGTCGCCCGCCTCGTTCCCGATGATCCCGTCGATATCGTAACCGGTCACGCTGCTCAGCTTGCGACCCAGTTTCAGGTCGGGCAGCGTCACCTCGTACAGCGCGTCATAGCCGTCGCTGTCGTCGATCGCGAGCGCGGTGCCGTCGGGGCGGAAGATGCTGGGCACCAGAACCGATTCGTCCTTGCGCGCATCGGCACGTGCGATCGTGCGGAAGGACTCGGCGTTGGACTGGCGATAAAGCAGACTCTTCTGCCGCGTCGAATCGGAATAGCGGACGCCCATGCGCAATTGGCCCTGGCCATCGGCATACCAGTCCCACACATCGGTCTGCCCGCTGACGATCCGCTTCACCTTGCCGGTGGAGATGTCGGCTTCGAAGACGGACGGATAGGCATCCTCCATCGAATAGATGCCGGTCTGCTTGGCGAACAGGATGCGCGGGCTGCCGTCCCTGGCGACCCATAGAACCTCGTCGGCGCGGAAGCCCGACCGATCCCAGTCGATGCGGGTCGTCTTCGCCATGTCGGCGCGGATGCCCAGCATGCGGGTGATGTAATATTCCTCGCCCTCGATCACCTGCTTGGCACCCAGCCCGACCAGCAGCCATTCGTCATTGACCCAGCGCCACCAGTTGACGTCGACCTTCTCGCCGATCGGGACGATGGCCGGCTTGCTCTGTCCTTTGACCAGGGGAACGACCATCAGATATTGCTGGCCGTTCAGCGCGCGCTTGCCCGCAATCCGGGTGCCGTCGGGCGAAAGCGAGGGCTTTTCGAACTCGGGCAGCGCGGCGAAGGCCTCGACCGGTTGCGGTCCCGGCTTGGCGGCGGGGGCGGATGCGGCGGCGGGCTTGGCCGGTTCCTGCGTCATCCCCGTCAACGCCATCAGGGCGAGCGCCGCCACCGACGCGCCCAGCATCCTCGTCACACCCAAAGTCATTCTTCCCCCTTGGCCGGACCATCTCCCCAGGGTCCGGTCGCGACAGAATATCACCGCCGCGCGGAGGCGAAAGGGGTTTCAGTGTCCGGCTATGTGCTCGAAGCCCAGGCGAGGGGGCAGGGGGACGGGCCCCTGTCCGTCATGGAGCGACAGGCCATCGCCCATCCCGAAGACGCCCAGCCGGGTCGCGGGCACGGGCGGGGTCGTGTCGGCGGGCAGCGCGAACAGCAATTCGTAATCGTCCCCCGCCGTCGCCGCCGCGAGACGCGCCATGCGATCCTCTCCGCCATGGACGCGCGCCTCCGCCGACAGCGGGACGGCGTCGAGATCGACCGCCACCGACAGCCCGCTCGCCCGCGCCATCCGCGCGGCGTCGATGAGCAGCCCGTCCGACACGTCCATCATCGCATGGACCACCGGGCCCAACGCCCGACCCTCGGTCAGCCGGGGCATCGGGCGGCGATAGGCGTCGCGCAGCGCGATCGGGCCATAGCCGCGCATCGCGATCGCCAGGCCCAGCCCGGCATCGCCGATCGTGCCGGTGACCCAGAGCGCGTCACCCGCTTTGGCGCCGTCGCGCGCGGGGGCCGGCGCGTCGCGACCGAAGGCGGTCAGGGTCAGGACGCGCGGACCGCGCAGCGACACCGTGTCGCCGCCGATCAGCCGGACATGAAAGCGGTTCAGCACCACGCCCAGCCCGTCGAGGAACGCGCGGTCCCAATCGGCTTCGCCCAGCGGATAGTTGAGCATCACCCCCTCGACCAGCGCGCCCTTGGCGGCGAGGTCGGACAGGTTGGTGGCAACCAGTTTCCAGGCGACATCTGCGGGGGGATCGTGGGGCAGGAAATGCACCCCCTCGACCAGCGTGTCGGTCGTGACGACCAGCGGGGCGGCGTCGATCACGGCCCCGTCATCGACCAGTCCGCGCGCGCCGGGGTGCAGCGGCAACCGGCGCAGCGCGGCGAGGAAGTCCGCCTCGTTCATCGGGCGGATCCTGGCGTCAGGCCCGAGCGACCTTGGCGATCGCGTCGAGCAGGCCGTTGACGAAGCCCGCCTCGCGCTTTTCGTAAAAGGCGTGGGCGACGTCGACATATTCGCTGATCACCGCGCCCACCGGCACGTCGTGACGCGCCAGCAGTTCATAAGTGCCGGCGCGCAGGAGCGCCTTCATCGGCTTGTCCAGCCGGTTGAGCGTCCAGCCCGAGGCCAGCTTGCCCTCGATCGCCCGATCGATCTCGCCCAGCCGGGCATGGACACCCTTGACGATATCGTCGAAGAAATCGGTGTCGGCATCGGCATATTCGACGTCTTCGATGGTCGCACCGATGCGGTGATTGTGGAATTCGTGCAGCAGCGTCGCCAGCGGCGTTTGTTCCATATCGTGCTGGTAAAGCGCCTGAACGGCGGCAAGGCGCGCGGCGGCGCGCGCCTGGGTACGGGCGGTGGGACGAGTCATTCGCGGGCCTTTACCGGGCCGTCACCGATCCGTCACGTCTTTTGGGATGTGTGGGGGCGGGCGGGGCGTGGCCTTCGACTTCGCTCAGGCTGAACGGCGTGAGTGGCGTGTGGCCAAACGTCCCAAACTCCGGTCAGCCTGAGCGAAGTCGAAGGCCAAGGACCGAACCCCAATCCTCCCCATCCCCGATGGGGAGGGGGACCATGCGAAGCATGGTGGAGGGGCAGGGCCCACGCGAACGGCGATCCCCCCTCCGTCAGGGCTCTACCGGGCCACCTCCCTTTGCGGGGGAGGAATGAGCATTACCGGTTGAGCCGCAGCCGCAACGCCACCGACTTGGCATGCGCGGGCAACCCCTCGGCATGGGCGAGCGCCACCGTCGCCGGACCCAGTTCCGCCAATGCCGTCTCGGTCAGCCCCAGAAAGCTGGTCCGCTTCATGAAATCGAGCACCGACAGCCCGCTGGCGAAGCGCGCCCGCCGCCCGGTCGGCAGGACATGGTTCGGCCCCGCGACATAATCGCCGATCGCCTCGGGCGTATGCCGTCCCAGGAACACCGATCCGGCATGGCGCAACCGGTCGAACAGTCCTTGCGGATCGTCCACCGCCAGTTCCAGATGCTCGGGCGCGAGGCGATCGACCAGCGGCATCGCCGCCTCCAGCGACCCGACGACGATGATCGCGCCGTTCGCGTCCCAGGCGGTGCGCGCGACGCTGGCGGTCGCCAGTTCGGGAATCTGCCGGTCGACCGCTTCGGCAACGCGGGTCGCGAAATCGGCATCGTCGGTGAACAGGATCGACTGGGTGACCGTGTCGTGTTCGGCCTGGCTCAGCAGGTCGGCGGCGATCCAGTCGGGGTCGTTCTTGCCATCTGCGACCACGACGATCTCGGAGGGGCCCGCTACCATGTCGATGCCGACCATGCCGTACACCTGGCGCTTGGCCTCGGCGACCCAGGCATTGCCGGGGCCGGTGACGACATCGACCCGCTGGATTCTCCCTGCGCCATAGGCCAGTGCGCCGATGGCTTGGGCGCCACCGACCCGCCACACCTCGTCCACCCCTGCCAGATGCGCGGCGGCGAGGACCAGATGGTTGATCTCGCCCTTGGGCGTCGGCGTGACCATGACCAGCCGCTCGACCCCCGCCACCTTGGCCGGAATCGCGTTCATCAGCAGCGAGGACGGATAGGCCGCCCGCCCGCCGGGGACATAGATTCCCGCCGCATCCACCGCCGTCCAGCGCGCGCCCAGCCGCACGCCCTGCGCATCGACATAGTCGGTGTCGGTCGGCTTCTGCTTCTCGTGATAGGCGCGGATGCGCGCGGCGGCGAGGTCGAGCGCGTGGCGGAGTTCGGGCTCCAGCGCCTCATAGGCGGCGCGGCAATCGGCGGGCTCGATCCGCCAGCCGCTCTCCGCCAGGTCATGGCCGTCAAACTGCCTGGTGAAGGCTGCCACCGCCGCCTCGCCATCGTCGCGGACCGCGCGCAGGATCACCTGCACGTCGCGCGCGACATCGGCATCGCTTTCGCGCCGGGCATCGACCAGTTCGTCGAACGCGGCGGCGAAACCCGGTTCCTGCGTATCGAGACGGATCATGCGGCGTGCCTTTCGGCCACGGCGCGGCGGAACGCCTCGACCAGCGGCACGACCTGCGCCCGCGTCTTCATCGCGGCGCGGTTGACGACCAGGCGCGAGGTGACTTCCTCGATCACCTCCACCTCGACCAGCCCGTTCTCCTTGAGCGTGCGGCCCGACGACACCAGGTCGACGATGCGCGGCGCCAGGCCCAGCGTGGGGGCCAGTTCCATCGCGCCGTTCAGCTTGACGCACTCGGCCTGAACCCCGCGGCGTGCGAAGTGGCGGCTGGTGATATGCGGATATTTGGTCGCGACGCGGACATGGCTCCATCCGCGCGGGTCGTCGCTTTCCGCCATTGCGGCGGGCTCCGCGACCGAGATGCGGCAATGGCCGATCTTCAGGTCGACCGGCGCATAAAGCTCGGAATAGCCGAATTCGGACAGTACGTCGGAGCCGACGATCCCCAGTTGCGCGGCACCATGGGCGACGAAGGTGGCGACGTCGAAGGCGCGGACGCGGATCAGCTCGATGCCCGGCACATCGGTCGCGAAGCGAAGCGCGCGGCTGTCCTTGTCGGTGAAGGCCGGTTCGGGCCGGATTCCGGCGGCGGCGAGCAGCGGCAGCGCCTCGGCCAGGATGCGTCCCTTGGGGACGGCGATGATGAGCGGCTGGACCATGAGGATCGGGGACTTACCCACCCCGGTGGGGGATCGCAATTCTTATCCTCCCCGGAACGGGGCGGGGGACCGCCGCGCAGCGGGGGTGGAGGGGGCATGCGGCAAAGTACGTCGCTTGCGGCGATGCCCCTCCACCACGCCCTGAAGGGCACGGTCCCCCTCCCCAAGCGGAGCTTGGGGAGGATTGGATCACACCTTGGCGGCGTAGATCATCCGGCCCGGACCGAGATTGGCGAACACCCGGTCCAGATCGCTTTCGCCGACCGCGAAGCAACCCTGGCTGCGGCCGAGCATGCCGTGCGTCTTGATCATGTCGCGATTGGCGTACCAGGCCGAATGCACCACGATCGCGCGACCCAGCGCGTTGTCGTTGGTCGGGTCCAGCCCGATCAGACGCTGCGACCGGCCATGTTTGCCGACATAATAATCGTCGGTCAGGAACGCGCCTTCCGAGCTGGCATTCGAGTTGAACGCGTTGGAAAAGCGCTGAAGATAGCCGCTGTGCGATGGGTCCGACCCGCTGCCGTGCGAGACGAGCAGCGAGGTGCTCTTGCCGCTGACCAGATCGACCAGATGGAGCCGGGGTTCGGACGAGCCGACCGCGAAATCGACGATCGCCATCCGGTCGCGCTGGCGCACCCGCGCGCCATGTTGTTGCAGCGAGGCCATCGCGGCCCGCAGCAGCGCCGGGCGAACCACCCGCGACGAGGCGAGGATCGGTTGCGCCGGAATGGGCGAGGGCATCGTCGGATGGCTGGGCAGCGGCGGCTGGCGAACGGGCCGCAAATCACCGGCCGTCAGCCGTTCGCGAGCACCTGCCGCCCCCGGAACCGCGAGCGCACCGGCCAAGACCAGCGCGTTCTTCAGCAGCGCGCGCCGACCCGGCGCAGCGTCCAGATTATCGAACATTATGATCCTTCAAACCCCAGAAATCCCGCGACTCCGATGTAGCAGAGAAGGGGCGGTTTTTCTCCCCGTCCCGTCTCGGTTGATCGCTTGGTTCCATCGATTCGGCGAAAGTTCCGCTCCAGCGCAAAAAATTTCGCTCGGCACAAATTGTCTATTGACGGGTTTAAGAAATTATGAACTCGCCAAGGAAAAGGGACATGAAGGCACTCGCTCTTGCCGCCCTGCTCGGCGTCACGACGCTGGGTTTCGCCGCACCCGCCATCGCCGAAGAGGGGCCGGGCACCGTCACGGTCGCCCAGGCCGCCGCCGCGCTGGCCCCCAACCGATTCGTCTGGACCGATTCGCAGATGACGGCGGTCGACCCGGTGGCGCAGCCGGTGACGGTCGTGGTCAGCCTGCCGATGCAGCGCGCCTATGTCTATCGTGGCGATGCGATGATCGCCGCCGCCTCGGTATCGACCGGCAAGGACGGCAAGGACACTCCGACCGGCGTTTTCCCGATCCTGCAAAAGCGCGAAATGCATCGCAGCAATCTTTATAACGACGCGCCCATGCCGTTCATGCAGCGGCTGACCTGGGACGGTGTCGCGCTTCATGCTGGCAACAATCCCGGTTTTCCGGATTCGCATGGTTGCATCCGCCTGCCGACCGCCTTTGCGAAGAAGCTGTTTGCCATAACTACGGTCGGCACGACGGTGATCGTCACCGATCAGATGGTTGGGGATCATTTCGATCCGGCGCTGCTGGAAACCGAAACGATGCAGGCGAATCGGACTCAGATGGCGTCGTTGGAGCGGTGAGGGTTGAGCGTGGCCCCTTCGACTGCATGCGAAGGCAGGCGATCAGGACAGGCTTCGACTTCGCTCAGGCTGAACGGACGTTGGATTGATCTCCGCCCCTCCGTTCGCGCTGAGCGAAGTCGAAGCGCACGGGATGACGTTTGGCCTATGCAACCAATCCCAACGCCCGCAACTGGGGCCGCAACGTCGCCTCATCGGTGAAGTGCAGCGCATGAATGCCCATCGCCGCCGCCGCGTCGATATTGGCGCGACTGTCGTCGATGAACACCGCCTCATGCGGCTCCAGCCCGAAACGGGCGAGCGCGAGAGCGTAGATGGCGGGATCGGGCTTCACCAGCTTTTCGGCCCCCGATACTACTACGTCGCGGAATCGGTCGAACAGCGCCGCTTCGCGCGCACGGAAGGGCAGCCAGAATTCATGGCTGAAGTTCGTGATCGCGAACAACGGCACGCCCGCCGAATCGAGTTCGGCGACCAGTTCGTGCATCCCCGGAATCGGATCGCCGATGCTGTCGTTGAAGCGCGGTCCCCAGGCGGCGATCAGGTCGCGATGCTGCGGATACAGCGCGATCAACTCCGCCGAGGTGTCGGCGAAGTCGCGTCCCGCATCATGCTGGAAATGCCATTCGGTCGTGACGACATCGCGCAGAAACGCATCGAGCGCCCGATCGTCCGCGATCAGGCGCTGATACAGGATCCGGGGATCCCAGTCGTACAGGACGCGACCGACATCGAAGATGACGGCGGTCGGCCGATCGGCACGCAGTCCGGGCAGGGTGCCCGTCCCGTTCGAATCGATCGGCATCAGGGCTGATTAGCCCTGGCGCGCCTTGAAACGACGGTTGGTCTTGTTGATGACATAGGTGCGGCCGCGACGGCGGATCACGCGGTTGTCCCGGTGGCGATCCTTGAGCGACTTCAGGGAATTGCGGATCTTCATGATCGATTCGCTTCTTTTGAACTGGAGGGTGATCTGGAAAGCGTCGCCGCCTAGTGACAAAGGGCCACCAAGTCAAGGTTGGGGGCATGACCGACTGGGGGATGACAGGCGCGTCACGATCCACACAGGCTCTTCCGCCGCCGGATCAACCCCCATATGTCATGCGTTGCCCATCCGTAACATCCTCCAAGGTGCTCCTGTCCATGAAAGCCCGTTCGCTCCTGATCCTCGCGGCCGCCGCCGGAACGCTGGCCGCCTGTTCCACCACGGGTGGGCGCCTGCCCCCGACCGAGGTGATTCGCTATCACCTGGGCGAGCCGATCGCGCGCGGCACGATCCGGGTCGAGCCGCTGTCCAACACCGGCCCCGCCAGCATCGAGTTCAAGACCTATGCCGCCGCCGTGGAAACCGCGCTTCTGCGCAACGGCTATTCGGTGGCGCAGGGTGATGCGCAGCCCGATTTCATCGCGACCGTCGCCTTCACCCGCGCCAACCGACTCGGCCCGCCGCGCCCCTCGCCCTTCTCGGTCGGTCTGGGGGGCGGCAGCTTCTCGGGCGGTCGCGGCGGCGGTGTCGGGCTGGGTGGCGGCCTGAGCTTCCCCATCGGCAAGAGCCGCCCGCAAGAGATCATCGGCACCGAATTGTCGGTCCAGATCAAGCGCCGCGCCGACCAGTCGCCCATCTGGGAAGGCAGCGCCCGCAACATCGCGCCGGTGCAGGCGCTGGCCCGGATCGATGCCCAGGCGCAAGCGGCGAAGCTGGCCGATGCGCTGTTCACCAAATTCCCCGGCGAGTCGGGCCGCACGGTCGAGGTGAAGTAAGGGCATGACGTTGACCATCAGTGCCGCGTTCGACGGCGGCAATATCCGCCTGGTCGGGATCGAGGGCGACCGTGTCGACCTGGAGATCATCGCCGACAAGGATTCGGACTTTTACCAGTGGTTCTATTTCCGCGTCGGCGGGGCGAAGGGGCGGACGCTCACCTTCCGCATCCTGAACGGCGCGGGGTCGGCCTTTCCGCAAGGTTGGCCCGGCTACCACGTCCGTGCCTCCACCAATCGGCGGGATTGGCGGATGACGCCGACGACCTATGCCGATGGCGTGATCGAATGGCAGTGGACGGGCGAGTCGGACCTGGTCTGGTTCGCCTATTTCGAGCCCTATACGATGGAGCGGCACCATGATCTGGTCGCCCGGATCGCGGCTCGGGGCGTCCATCATGAGGAGATCGGCCAGAGCCTGGACGGTCAGCCGATCGACTATTTCCGCTTTGGCGACGGCCCCAAACAGGTCTGGCTCTATGCCCGCCAGCATCCGGGCGAATCGATGGCCGAATGGTGGATGGAGGGTGCGCTCGACTGGCTGACCGGCCCGGCGGCGGCGGATCTGCTGGCGGCGGCGACCGTCCATGTCGTGCCCAACATGAACCCCGACGGCACGCGGCGCGGGCATCTGCGCACCAATGCGGCCGGGGTGAACCTCAACCGCGAATGGCATGACCCGACCCCGGAGCGCAGCCCGGAAGTGCTGTGCGTGCGCAATCGGATGGACCGGACCGGCGTCGACTTCGCCATCGACGCGCATGGGGACGAGGCGATCCCGGCGAACTTCATCGCGGGGTTCGAGGGGATTCCGAGCTGGACCGAGGAGCAGGGCGCCAAATTCTATGAATATGGCCGCCGCCTGGCCGCGCATACGCCCGATTTCCAGACCCAGATGGGCTATGAGAAGTCGAGCGCGGGCAATGCCAACCTCGCCATGTCGACCAACCAGCTGGCCGAGCGATTCGGCGCGGTGTCGGTGACGCTGGAAATGCCGTTCAAGGACCATGATCCGAACCCGGATGCGGTGCACGGCTGGTCGGGCGAGCGTTCGGCCAAGCTGGGCGTGTCGTGCCTGGAGGTGCTGTCCGGGTTGATCGCGGAGATTTGACGGGGTTTTGGGGGAGTCCTTGGTAAAGGGCTTCCCTTGGCCTTCGACTTCGCTCAGGCTGAACGGAGTGGGGGAATTCCAGCCAAGTAATCTAACCTCCGTTCAGCCTGAGCGAAGTCGAAGGCCACGCCCCGAACTACCGCCGAACCCCCTGTGCCGACAAATGCCGGTCCAGATCCGCGAGCACCCGCGCCAGCGCGTCCGCATCCCCCGCCTCGGCCCGCACGGTCAGCGCGGCTTGGGTATTGGAGGCGCGCAACAGCCACCAGCCATCCGCCGTCCGCACCCGGACGCCATCGGTATCGTTGACCTCCGCGCCGTCCCGGGCGAGCGCCGCCGCCACCCGCTCGACCAAGGCGAACTTGTCCGCCTCCGCCACCGCGATCCGCGTCTCGGGGATATCGACCGTCGCAGGCATCGCACCACGCAAGTCGGTCATCGATCGGCCCGCGAGATGCACCGCGCGGATCAGGCGGATCGCGGCGTAATGCGCGTCGTCAAAGCCGTACCATTCGCCCGCGAAGAACATATGGCCCGACATCTCGCCACCCAGCGGAGCACCGGTTTCAACCATTTTGGACTTCATCAGGCTGTGGCCGGTCTTCCACATCACCGGCTGGCCGCCCAGGCCTTCGATATGGTCGAACAGCGTCTGGCTGGCCTTTACATCCGCGACGATCGGCGCGCCGGGATGATCCACCAGGGCGGGGCTCGCCAGCAGCATCAGTATCTGGTCGCCCCAGATCACCCGCCCCCGACCATCGACCGCACCGATCCGGTCGCCATCGCCGTCGAAAGCGAATCCGAAATCGAGCCGCTTCTCGGCGACCAGTGCCCTCAGCGCCTCTAGATTGGCCTCGACCGTCGGATCGGGGTGATGATGCGGGAAATGACCGTCCACATCGGTGAACAGCGTGTGATGCTCACCCGGCAGGCGCTGGACCAGCTTTTCCACGACCGGCCCCGCCGCGCCACTGCCGCAGTCCCAGCCGATGCGGAACTCGCCGCCCGCATAGCCCGCCATCAGCCGGTCGACATAGGCGTCGAGAATGTCGCGATCCTCGACCACGCCCGCCCCTTGCGTCCAGTCGCGCGCGGCGGCCATGCGCGCCAGGTCCTGCACGTCCTCGCCGTAAAAGGGGTGATGGCGAAGGACCATCTTGAAGCCATTGTCGTCGCGGGGATTATGGCTGCCCGTTACCTGTACGGCACCGTCCACCCCTAGGGTCGCCTCGGCGAAATAGACCATCGGCGTGGGGCCCAGGCCCAGCCGGACGACGTCGACGCCGCTGTCGGTCAGCCCCTCGACTAGCGCGGCCTCCAGCGCGGGCGAACTCAGCCGCCCGTCACGCCCCACCGCGACGCGGGTGCCGCCCGCCCGCCGCACCCGTGTCGCGAAGCCCCGCCCGACCGCATAGGCCGCGCCTTCGTCCAGCGTCTCTGGCACGGTGCCGCGCACATCATATTCGCGGCAGGCGCTGGGGTGGATCGCGGCGACCCGCTCAACCATCACGGCGCGCCAGCAACAGGTCGCGCGCGGCATTGACCCGGCGCGTCAGGTCAGCCGAGCCGCCGCGATCGGGATGGACCTGCGTCACAAGCCGCCGATGCGCCTGTCGGATCGCGTCGGGATCGGCATTGGGCGGCAGGTCGAGGACCGCCAGCGCCTCCGCCTCGTCACGCGGCAGGCGGGGCCTGGGGGCAGACCTGGCGGGACGGGGCATATAGCGCCACACCAGCCAGATCACCGCCAGCGCGATCAGCCATTTCACGCTCCGAGCATCCGCCGCGCCGTCATGCCGCTGGGCTGGCGGCGGCAGCGGCGGCCTTCGCGTCGGGCGCTCCCTCTTCCGACCAAGCTTCGGGCAGTTGCAGCGCGGCCATCATCTCACGCAATTCCTGCCGCGCGGCGACATGGCCCAGCCCCATCGCGCCGAATTCGCGCGCGTCGATCATGGTCAGGCCATTGGGGAACATCTCGCGATAGATGACGCGCTCGCCCAGCCCCGGAATCACCCGGAAGCCGACCCGCCGCGACAATTGGAGCAGCGCGTCGGACACGCGGCGCATGTTGCGCGCCTCGATATGCTGGAGCCGGTTGCGCAGCACGACCCAGTCGATGGTAGTGCCGTCCGCCCGCGCCCGCTGCTTGCGCGCATCCCAGATCAGTTCGGAATAGAAGCTGGGGCGGGTCACCTGGAACGTCTCCGGGTCGACCTGTCCGATCAGGTCGAAATCGACGAAGCTGTCGTTCATCGGCGTGACCAGCGTGTTCGAAAGCGCCGCCGCGGTGCGCGCGAAATGGTCGTCGCGACCGGGCGTGTCGACGATCAGGAAGTCGGCGTCCTGCGAGAGACGGAACCAGAGCTCCTCGAATCCCTCCTCGGTCTGGCTGCTGTGCGTCGCGTGGACCGGCATGGGCAGGGCATGGCCGGTGCGCCGAATCGTCTCGGCCCGATTGTCGAGATATCGGCCCACGGTCCGCTGCCTGTGATCCAGATCAAGGCACGCCACGCGCGCACCCTTCGCGGCCAGAGCGATGGCCACGTGAACCGCCGTCGTCGATTTGCCAGTGCCACCCTTTTCATTGGCAAACACGATCACATGGGTTGAAGATAGCCGTTCCGGCAACTCGTCGCTTCCTTATTGATCCCCGTTGCCACCCTTCATAGAAGCCCTGGGCCTGGGGAACGAGGGGTAAAATCAGTGCAAGTCATTCGGGATCGCGAAGCCTTGGTCGCGGCGCTCGCCACCATGCGGGCCGAGGGCGCGCGCGTGGCGCTGGTGCCCACCATGGGCGCGCTCCATGCCGGTCACATCGCGTTGATCGAGGCGGCGAAGCGGCCGGGGACCAAGGTCGTCGCGTCGATCTTCGTGAACCCGAAGCAGTTCGGCGCGGGCGAGGATCTGGGCCGCTATCCCCGGCGTGAAGCGTCCGACCTGCGCATGCTGAACGAGGCGGGATGCGACCTGGTCTGGATGCCCAGCGTCGAGATCATGTACCCGGAGGGGCATGCGACCAACATTCGCGTCGCGGGCGTCAGCGAAGGCTTTGACGGCGAATCGCGCCCCGGCCATTTCGACGGGGTCGCCACCGTCGTCGCCAAGCTGTTCAACCAGATCGGCCCCGATGCCGCCTATTTCGGCGAGAAGGATTTCCAGCAGCTGGCGGTGATCCGTCGCATGGTCGCCGATCTCGACTTTCCGATCGAGGTGGTCGGCGTGCCGACCCAGCGTGAAGATGACGGCCTCGCTTTGTCGTCGCGCAACATCTATCTGGACGAGGAAGAGCGGGCCAAGGCCGTCGCGCTGCCCCGCGCGCTGGGCGTCGCGGCCCGCGCGATCGGGCGGGGCGAGGATGTCGCCACCGTTCTGGCCGATGCGCGCGCCACGCTGACCGCCGCCGGGTTCGAGGTGGATTATGTCGCGCTGGCCGATGCCGAGACGCTGGTCCCCGATCCCGCCGCCGACCGTCCCCGCCGCTTGCTGGCCGCCGCCCGCATGGGATCGGCCAGGCTGATCGACAATATCGCTATATCGGATGGTTAACGAGTTAACGAATTTGTGACCGTTTTGGCCATAGACTGACCCTCGGACACAGGATGTCCGGCAAAAGGGTGGGACATGGCCAATAGCAGCAAGTCCGCGCATTTCCTGATGGAAAGCCGGTATGCCGATCGGGTTGCGAGCGATGACGGCGCGACCCTGTACGATCTGGGGGTCGCCTATTCGACCGGGTCGGGCGGCACGGCCATCGACCTGATCGAGGCGCACAAATGGTTCAATCTGGCGGCGGTCGCGGGCTTCCTGCCCGGGCAGATCGCACGGACGGAAATCGCCGGCGACATGACCGCGCGTGAGATCGCCGAAGCGCAGCGTCAGGCCCGCGCCTTTCTTCAGGGCGGCATGCAGCAGATGCGCGCGGCCTGAACCCTCTCACGACCGCGCGTTGACTGCCCCGGCAGGGAAGGCCGGGATCAGCCTTCGCCCGCCGTCGCCTTGGGCGCCGTCTTCTTCGGGGCCGCCTTCTTCGCAGGAGCCTTTTTGGCCGGCGTCTTCTTCTCTGCTGATTTGGCAGGCGCCTTCTTGGCCGCCGCCTTTTTCGCCGGTTTCTTGCGCGCCGGAGCCGCCGCCGCCCGCGCGTCGATCAGTTGCGCGGCCTCTTCCAGCGTCAGCTGGTCCTTGTCGACCGTCTTGGGGATGGTCGCATTGGTCTCGCCATCGGTGACGTAAGGGCCATAGCGGCCTTCCATCAGCTTGATCTCCGCCTCGGTGCGCGGATGCTTGCCCAGTATCTTCAGCGGTTCGCGCGACGCCGTCGTGCGCGCCCCGCGTCCGCCGCCCGCTGCGGCTTCGGCCAGCTTGACCACGGCGGCGTTCATGCCCGTCTCGAACACCTCGGCGGTCGAGGTCAGGCGCGCATATTTGCCGCTATGCGCCAGATAGGGGCCATAGCGCCCGATCGACGCGGTGATCGGCTCGCCCGTTTCCGGGTGGTTGCCGATGGTGCGTGGCAGGCTGAGCAGCTTGAGCGCCCATTCCAGATCAAGATCGACATCCTTAGGGATCGAAGCGCGCTTGGCGTCCTTGCCCTCGCCCAGCTGGATATAAGGGCCGAATCGCCCGGACTTGCGCTCGACCGGCAGCCCGGTCTCGGGGTCCTGGCCCAGCGTTTCCGGCCCCGAATCCTCGCCCGCGCCTTCGCCGCCCTGCGCGAATCGGCGGGTGAACTTGCACTCGGGGTAATTGGAGCAGGCAATGAACGCGCCAAATCGACCGCCGCGCAACGCCAGCTTGCCCTCGCCGCAATTGGGGCAAAGGCGCGGGTCCGATCCGTCCGCCTTTTCCGGGAAGAGATAGGGCGCGAGAAACTGGTCCAGTTCGGCGGTGATCGCCGAGGGCTGCTGCTCCATCACCTCGGACGTGCGCGGCTTGAAGTCGCGCCAGAAGGCGTCGAGCACCGCCTGCCACTGGGCGCGGCCGCCGGACACGTCGTCCAGCTCCTCTTCCAGTTCGGCGGTATAGTCGTAGCCGACATATTTCTCGAAGAAGCGCTCGAGGAACGCCGTCACCAGCCGCCCGCTCTCCTCGGCGAAGAAGCGGTTCTTCTCGACCCGCACATAGGCCCGGTCCTTCAGCGTCTTGATGATCGAGGCATAGGTGGACGGACGCCCGATGCCGAGTTCCTCCATCCGCTTGACCAGCGACGCCTCGGAGAAGCGCGGCGGTGGCTGGGTGAAGTGCTGCTCGGCCTTCACTTCCTTCTTCGCGGGCGCATCGCCCTCGCGCAGGCGGGGGAGGCGGCGCGCCTCTTCATCCTGGCTGTCGTCCTGGCCTTCTTCATAGAGCGCCAGATAGCCGGGGAAGAGCACCACCTGTCCGGTCGCGCGCAGAACATGGCGGCCGGTGCCGTCGGCCATGTCGATGGTGGTCCGCTCCATCCGCGCCGACGCCATCTGGCTGGCCAGAGCGCGCTTCCAGATCAGGTCGTAGAGGCGGCCATGATCCCCCGAACCCGCACGATCGCGCGAGAAATCGGTCGGGCGGATCGCCTCGTGCGCTTCCTGGGCGTTCTTGGCCTTGGTCTGGTAAACGCGCGGCTTGTCGGGGACATAGGAGGCGTCATAGCGCTCGGCCACGGCTTTCCGCGCCGCCGAGATGGCCGATCCATCCATCTGGACGCCATCGGTCCGCATGTACGTGATCGCGCCGTCCTCATAGAGTTGCTGCGCGATCCGCATGGTGTGATCGGCCGAGAAGCCCAGCTTGCGCGCGGCTTCCTGTTGCAGCGTCGAGGTGGTGAAGGGCGGCGGCGGGTTGCGCGTCGCGGGCTTGGTTTCGACCGACTGGACCTGGAAACGGCCCGCCTCGACATCGGCCTTGGCGCGGGTCGCGTCGCCTTCATTGCCGATCGACAGGCGGTCGAGCTTCTTGCCCTCCCACTGGACCAGGCGCGCGACGAAGGGCGTGCCGTCCTGCTCCATATCGGCGGTGACCGACCAATATTCCTGCGGCCGGAACGCCTCGATCTCGCGCTCGCGCCCGACGATCAGGCGAAGCGCGACCGACTGGACGCGGCCCGCCGACTTGGCGCCGGGCAGCTTGCGCCACAGCACCGGCGACAGGGTGAAGCCGACCAGATAGTCGAGCGCCCGGCGCGCGCGATAGGCATCGATCAGGTCGGTATCCAACTCGCGCGGATTCTGCATCGCGTGGAGGATGGCGGGCTTGGTGATCGCGTTGAACGTCACCCGCTCCACCTTGTCGGGCAATGCCTTGCGGTTCTTCAGCACTTCCTGGACGTGCCAGGAAATTGCCTCGCCCTCGCGATCAGGGTCGGTGGCGAGGATCAGGCGGTCGGCCTTCTTGGCCTCGTCGGCGATCGCCTTGAGCTGGCGCGCCTTGTCCGCGTAATTTTCCCACTCCATCGCGAAATTCTGGTCGGGGTCGACCGAGCCGTCCTTGGGCGGCAGGTCGCGGACGTGACCATAGCTCGCCAGGACGCGGTAGTCCGAACCCAGATATTTCTCGATGGTCTTCGCCTTGGCGGGCGATTCGACGATGACAAGCTGCATGAGTGGTAAAACTACGTCCCTTACGTGTGTACGCGAGGATGGGGAGGGGGCGGGGGGCCGTCAAGCGGGGTTGGTTCGAGTGTAGCGGGTGTCGGGGCGTGGCCTTCGACTTCGCTCAGGCGGAACGGAGCCTGGGATATAGGTCGCACATACCACCACCCGTTCCGCCTGAGCGAAGTCGAAGGCCACGCGATGCGCTTACCCCAGCGCCACCCGGCCCCCGGCATGGCGCTCCAGTCGTCCGGCCAGTTCCAGTTCCAAGAGGATCGTCTGGACGATCGCCGGGGGGCGCCCGCTCTGGCGGATGAGTTCGTCGACCGTCACCGCCACCGGGCCGAGCAGGTCGGTGACGCGGGCGCGGTCGGCATCGCTCGCCTCTTGGGGAAGCGGCGGCGTATAGATGCTGCCCGGTGCGCGGACCATGCGCGGGTCGATGGGGCGGATCTGTTCCAATATATCCCCCGCCGACTGGATCAGCGTCGCGCCCTCCCGGATCAGCATGTTGCAGCCTTGCGCGCGCGGATCGGCGGGGTGGCCGGGCACCGCCATGACCTCTCGCCCCGCCTCGCCCGCCAGCCGGGCGGTGATGAGCGAGCCGGAACGCGGCGCGGCCTCGACCACCACCGTCCCTTGTGCCAGCCCTGCGATGATCCGGTTGCGCGAGGGGAAATGGCGCGCCAGCGGCTGCGTCCCCGGCGGCTGTTCGGCGATCAGCAGGCCGCGTGTCGCCACTTCCTCCTGCAACCGCGCGTTTTCGGGCGGGAAGGCGATGTCGATGCCGCTGGCGATGACGCCGATCGTCCCGCCCTCCAGCGCGCCGATATGCGCCGCCGTGTCGATCCCGCGTGCGAGGCCGGAGGTGACGGGGACGCGGTGCGAGGCCAGATCGTGCGCCAATCCGCGCGCGAAGCGGCAGGATGCGGCGGAGGCATTGCGGGCACCGACCAACGCCACCCCGCCGCGCTGCGCCAGCCCCATGTCGCCGCGCACGATCAGCGCGGGCGGGGCGGTATCCAGCTCTGCCAGCAAAGTGGGATAGTCGGCCTCGCCCAACAGCACATGCCGTGCGCCAAGCCGTCCGACCGCCTCGATCTCCCGGGCGATCAGCGCGGGATCGGCAGCCTTGGGAGCCTCGCCGCCGCCGCGCCGGGCAAGACTGGGCAGCGCCTCCAGCGCCGCCGCCGCATCGCCGAAGCGCGCCATCAATTGCCGCCAGGTGACGGGCCCGATGCCGTGCGTCCGCAACAGCCGAAGCTGCGCGAACCGGGCGTCGCTCACGGCTTCTTGCGACCGATGCGCGGCTCGGTCCCAGCGAGCAACCGCTCGATATTCGCGCCATGTTTCCAGATGACGATCAGCGCCAGCGCGATCAGCAGGAGGACCAGGTCGAACCGCCCCATCACCGCCGCGGCGAGCGGCGCACTGATCGCCGCCGCCATTCCGGCCACCGCCGAGATGCGGACGATGGCGAGCAGCCCCAGCCACACCACCGCATAGACGACACCTAGCGGCCAGTAGAGCGCGGTGACGACGCCCATCAGCGTGGCGACACCCTTGCCGCCCCGGAATTTCAGCCAGATCGGATAGCAATGGCCGATGAACGCGGCGGCCGCCGCCAGCACTTCCTCACCGGGCAGCCAGTGGCGGACGATCAGCACGGCGGCGACGCCCTTCAACAGGTCGAGGATCAGGGTCGCGGCGGCGAGTCCCTTGCGGCCCGTGCGCAACACGTTGGTCGCGCCGATATTGCCCGAACCGAGCTTGCGCAGATCGCCCGCGCCCGTGGCCCGCGTCAGGATGATGCCGAAGGGAATCGATCCCAGCAGATAGCCGATCAGCAAGGCCCAGGTCGGCGGCCCCCAGATGATTTCGGTCGGCAATAGTCTTCCCCTGTGCTCCGGGTACAGACATAGAACATCGGCCATCGCCTGTCCAATCCGGCGACATGCTGGTTTCGTTCGGCCAAGCCGCTTACAAGGCCGCGATGAGCGACGTGCGACCCATTTTGTTCTTCGATTCCGGCGTCGGCGGGCTGTCGATCGCAGGCCCTGCACGCGCGGCGTTGCCGACCGCGCCCTTCGTCTATGTCGCAGATAGCGCGGGCTTTCCTTATGGCGAGAAGAGCGAGGCGGAGATTGCGGGGCGCGTTCCCGCGCTGCTGGGGCGGCTGGCGGAGCGGTATCGACCGCGCCTGATCGTGATCGCGTGCAACACCGCCTCGACCATCGCGCTGCCCGCCGTGCGCGCCGCGCTCGATCTGCCGGTAGTCGGCACGGTGCCCGCGATCAAGCCTGCCGCCGCGATGAGCGAGACGCGGACCATCGGCGTGCTCGGCACCCGCGCGACGGTGCGGCAGGCCTATGTCGACGATCTCGCGACACGGTTCGCGGGCGATTGCCGGGTGATCCGGCATGGCTCGGCGGAACTGGTCGAACTGGCCGAGGCGAAATTGCGGGGCGAACCGCTGTCGCGCGAGTCCTTCGTGGCGGTGCTGGACGGGCTGTTCGGGCAGGAGGGGGGCGAGGCCATCGACGTGATCGTCAATGCCTGCACCCATTTCCCGCTGGTCGAGGCGGAACTGGCCGCAGCGTCGCCCCATGCGGTGCGCTTCGTCGATGGCGGGCCCGGAATCGCGCGGCGAATCGCGTTCCTCACCCAGGGGCAGGACTGGCCCGACTCGGCGGGCGAGGGTGTGGCGGTGTTCACGCATCTGGGCGACCGCGAGGCCGCGTTGCGACCGGGACTGGCGGCGCGGGGCTTTTCGCGCATCGAGGCGCTGTAAACCGCCCATATCCCAGGCCCGGCATTCTAATCGCCACCACCTCCGTTCGAGCTGAGCGACGTCGAAGCCCAAGGGAAAGCCTTGCCGCGAACCCATCCCATGCACTTCGACTTCGCTCAGTGCGAACGGCGGCATGCCTGACCGGAGGTGGGGTAGGGGGCGGAGCGTTGCGAACCGTCCGCATCAGGAACCGATCACCCCTTGGGACAATATGTCCACCATGATCGATCACAGTAAGCGCAGTTCCCGACTCGATTCATTTACGTCTTCGGCCTACATTGCGACCCCATGAGCATCGAGGGCACGGACGCGCGCGTGGATTATTCCCGCGTCTTCACCCAGGCGATCGACCGCCTGCACGCCGAGGGACGTTATCGCGTCTTCATCGACATTTTACGCAACAAGGGCATGTTCCCCAATGCCCGGTGTTTCGCCGGGCATAACGGACCCAAGCCGATTACGGTCTGGTGCTCCAACGACTATCTGGCGATGGGACAGCATCCCAAGGTCATCGCCGCGATGGAGGAAGCGCTGCACGATGTCGGCGCAGGGTCCGGCGGCACGCGCAACATCGGCGGCAACACGCATTACCATGTCGATCTGGAAGGCGAACTCGCCGACCTGCACGGCAAGGAAGCGGCTTTGCTGTTCACCAGCGGCTATGTCTCCAACGAGGCGACGCTGGCGACGCTCGCCAAGATCCTGCCGGGCTGTGTGATCTTCTCCGACGAACTGAATCACGCCTCGATGATCGCGGGGATCCGCAATTCGGGGTGTGAGAAGCAGGTGTTCCGCCACAACGACCTGGCGCATCTGGAGGAGTTGCTGGCGGCGACCGATCCGGCGGTGCCCAAGCTGATCGCGTTCGAGAGCGTCTATTCGATGGAGGGCGATGTCGCCCCGATCGCGGCGATCTGCGACCTGGCCGACAAATATAATGCGCTGACCTATCTGGACGAAGTGCACGCGGTCGGCATGTACGGCCCGCGCGGCGGCGGTATCTCGGAGCGCGACCAGGTCGCCCACCGGCTGACCGTGATCGAGGGGACGCTGGGCAAGGCGTTCGGGGTGATGGGTGGCTATATCGCGGCCGACCGGATGATCGTCGACGTGATCCGTTCCTATGCGCCGGGGTTCATCTTCACCACCTCGCTGTCGCCGGTGCTGGTCGCGGGCGTGCTGGCGAGCGTGCGCCACCTCAAGCAAAGTTCGGTCGAGCGCGAGGGCCAGCAGGCCGCCGCCGCGAAGCTCAAGGCGATGATGCGTGAGGCAGGGCTGCCCGTCATGCTGGGCGAGACGCATATCGTGCCGGTGATGGTCGGCGACCCGGTCAAGGCGAAGAAGATCAGCGATATCCTGCTCGCCGAATATGGCGTGTACGTGCAGCCGATCAACTACCCGACCGTGCCGCGCGGCACCGAGCGCCTGCGCTTCACGCCGGGGCCCGCCCATGACGAAGCAATGATGGCGGAACTGGTTTCGGCGCTGGTCGAGATTTGGGAGCGACTCGAGTTGAAGATGGCAGCGTAAGGATTACCCTTCCTCTCCTGGCAGGGGATCGTTGCGAAAGTTCACCTTCCAATCCTCTCACGCACCACCCCGGCGAAGGCGGGGGTCCAGTTGGGAGCCGATTAGGGTCATTTACGATCATCCCGGAACTGGATCCCGGCCTTCGCCGGGATGGTGCGGGTGGAGTTTCGCAGAGGAATCCTCGCCGGGGAGGATCAAGGTTATTTCTTGCAATAACCCTCGCCGGTCTTCACGGTCAGGCACTGTGTCTTGCCCGCCAGATATTTCAGCCCCGTCGCATCGCCATTGGTGGGGCGTAGCGTCTCGCGCACGCCGTTGCGCTCGAACACGATGGCATCGCCCACCGCATCGCCCTTGAACGCGCCCTTATGGTCGAGGTCCCATTGCATCTCCAACCGGTAACGGCCCGGTGTCGCGGCGTGCCTGATGGTGAGATACATCCCCTCCACCCCGATCCAGCGACCGACATAGTCCGGGGCCTTGGCCTTGGGCATGCCGGTGAAGGTCGATCCGTCCCCCGCCGGACCCGCCGTGGCGGTCGCGCCGGGCCCCCCGACCGAGGCGGCGGCGGTGTTGTTCACGACTTCGGGCGTTTCGCGCGAGCAGGCGGTGACGGCGATCAGGGCGGACAGGATCAGGATGCGCTTCATCTCGCGCAGAACCGCCTTACCCCGCCCCATGTTCCGCGACCGAAGGGGTAGCCATCCGCTCCGAGCGCGCGTAAAGGCGCACCCATTCCATTCCTACCCCGTCAGGAGCGCCCGTCCCATGCGCATCGCGATCGCATCCGATCATGCCGCCGTCTCGTTGAAGACCGTGCTGGCGGACTGGCTGCGTGGTGAGGGGCATGAGGTGCTCGACCTCGGCACCGATGGCACCGCGAGCGTCGACTATCCCGATTTCGGCCGGGCGGTGGGCGAGGCGCTGGCCGATGGTCGCGCCGAGCGCGGCGTGGCGCTGTGCGGCTCGGGTATCGGCATTTCGATCGCCGCCAACCGCAACCCCGCCTGCCGCTGCGCGCTGGTGTCCGAGCCTTTGTCGGCCGCGCTCGCCCGCCAGCATAACGACGCCAACGCCATCGCCATGGGCGCGCGCGTCATCCGCGAGGAAATGGCCAAGGCCTGTCTGCAAGCTTTCCTGTCCACCCCGTTTGAGGGCGGACGTCATCAGCGTCGCGTCGACATGCTGTCCGCCGCGCCCGCCCAGAATTGAACGCCCGAGGATACGCACCCCATGAGCACGCTTAACGACGTCCAGCCCGCCGGTTTCTTCACCCGCACCCTGGCCGATGCCGACCCCGCCGTCTTCGCCGGTGTGTCCCACGAACTGGAGCGCGAGCAGACCCAGATCGAGCTGATCGCCAGCGAGAACATCGTTTCCAAGGCGGTCATGGAGGCGCAAGGCTCGGTCTTCACCAACAAATATGCCGAGGGCTATCCGGGCAAGCGCTATTACCAAGGTTGCGCCCCGTCGGACGAGGTCGAGCAGCTTGCGATCGACCGCGCCAAGCAGATTTTCGGTTGCGACTTCGTCAACGTCCAGCCGCATTCGGGCGCGCAGGCGAATGGTGCGGTGATGCTGGCGCTGGCCAAGCCCGGCGACACGATCATGGGCCTGTCGCTCGATGCGGGCGGGCACCTGACCCACGGAGCCAAGGCGGCGCTGTCGGGCAAGTGGTTCAACGCGGTCCAGTATGGCGTCGATCCCGAAACGCACCTGATCGACTATGACGAAGTCGCCCGGATCGCGCGCGAGAGCCAGCCCAAGATCATCATCGCGGGCGGATCGGCCTATCCGCGCGTCATCGACTTTGCCAAGTTCCGCGCCATCGCGGACGAGGTCGGCGCCTATTTCATGGTCGACATGGCGCATTTCGCGGGCATCGTCGCGGGCGGCCTGCACCCGACCCCGTTCGGCCATGCGCATGTCGTGACGACGACCACGCACAAGACCCTGCGCGGTCCGCGCGGCGGCATGATCATGACCAATGACGAGGCCATCGCGAAGAAGATCAATTCGGCGGTCTTCCCCGGCCTTCAGGGTGGCCCGCTGATGCACGTCATCGCCGCCAAGGCGGTCGCGTTCGGCGAGGCGCTCCAGCCCGAATTCAAGACCTATATCGCGGCGGTCGTGGAGAATGCCCGCGTGCTCGCGGCGACGCTCCAGTCGCGCGGGGCGAACCTGGTGGCGGGCGGCACCGATACGCATCTGGCGCTGGTCGACCTGACCCCGCTGGGCATCACCGGCCGCGACGCCGACGAGGCGCTGGAGCGCGCGGGCATCACCTGCAACAAGAACGGCATCCCCAACGATCCGCTGCCCCCGATGAAGACCAGCGGCATTCGCGTCGGCTCGCCTGCCGGGACCACGCGCGGTTTCGGCCCTGCGGAGTTCGAGCAGATCGGCCATATGGTCGCCGATGTGCTCGACGGTTTGAAGGCCAAGGGCGAACATGGGGACCCGGAGGTCGAGGCGAACGTTCGTGCCCGTGTGCGTGAGCTTTGCGCGCGCTTTCCGATCTATCAGGGATAAGGACGTTACCGATGGCCAAGATCGACCAGAAGATTTCCGAAGTCCAGAACGACATCAAGTCGACGCCGGGCCTGGGCAAGAGCATGGCGAAATGGGGCGCGCTCGGCGCCGTGGTCGCGATCCCGGTGCCGTTCGTCGGCCCGGTCCTGGGCGCGGCGGCGGGTGCCGGCTACGCCTATTTCAAGGCAAAGAAGAAGGCCTGAATGCGCTGCCCCTTCTGCGGCCATGAAGACAGTCAGGTAAAGGACAGCCGCCCCACCGAAGATGGGGCGGCCATCCGCCGTCGCCGCCAGTGCGAAGGCTGCGGCGCGCGCTTCACCACCTTCGAGCGCATCCAGTTGCGGGAACTGTTCGTGCTGAAGAGCGAGGATCGGCGTGAGCCGTTCGACCGTGAGAAGCTGCTTCGGTCCATCGCCATCGCCACGCGCAAACGCCCGATCGATCCGCTGCGGGTGGAGAAGCTCGTGTCCGGCATCCAGCGCCAGTTGGAAACCAGCGGCGAGGGCGAAGTGTCCTCCAAGCGCATCGGCGAGATGGTGATGGAGGGGCTGAAAGGTCTCGATTCGGTCGCCTATATCCGGTTCGCCAGCGTGTACCGCGAGTTCGGCGAGGCTAAGGATTTCGAGGCGTTCGCGGGGACGGTGGAAGAGGTCGCGCCCAAGGGGGAGTAGGCGTGTGGCGAGCGTTCGGGCGTGGGCTTCGACTTCGCTCAGCCTGAACGGCTGTGGGGATTTCGGGCTTGGCAAAAACAGCCGTTCGGGCTGAGCGAAGTCGAAGCCCAAGGGAATGCCTTGCCCCCAACCATTGTCGCGATAGCATCGGGCGATTGGTCGATGGGAACCGGGCAAGATGGCCTTCTACTGCTACATCCTCCGCTGCTCGGACGGCAGCTTCTACACGGGCCATACCGACAATCTCGAACACCGCATCGCCCAGCATCAATCCGGCGACCTCCCCTGCTACACCCAGACCCGCCGCCCGGTGGAACTGGCCTGGACCCAGGACTTCCCCACCCGCCACGAAGCCCTGACCGCCGAACGCCAGATCAAAGGCTGGTCCCGCACCAAGAAGCAGGCCCTGATCGCATCGGACTGGACGACACTCAAAGAAGCCGCGATACCGCGCTCCGAACGTGCCCTTCGACTTCGCTCAGGGCGAACGGAAGATTGATTTTGTCGAACAGCCAACCCCCCGTCATCGTCTTGGTCCGCCCGCAACTCGGTGAGAATATCGGCAAGGCCGCGCGCGCCATGCTCAATTTCGGGCTGGTCGAGATGCGCCTCGTCACGCCCCGCGACGGCTGGCCCAATCCGCAGGCCGGGCCCGCGGCCTCGGGTGCGGACATCGTGCTGGAACAGGCCAAGGTCTTTGAGAGCGTCGCCGAGGCGGTTGCCGATTGCTCGCAGGTCTATGCCACCACCGTCCGCAAGCGCGGCGTGACCAAGCCGGTCGTCACGCCGGAAGAGGCCGCGCGCGAAATCCATGCCGATACGACCGGCCGCGCCGCCTTCCTGTTCGGCCCGGAGCGCTCGGGACTGGAGACCGACGACGTGGCGATCGCGCGCAAGATCGTCACCGTGCCGATCAACCCGGAATTCGGCAGCCTCAATCTGGCGCAGGCGGTGATCCTGATCGCCTATGAATGGTCGAAGGGCATGGCGCTGGCCCAGCCGCCCGAGGTCGCATTGCCGGAGGTCGCGCCGCAGGGGGAGCTGGACGGGATGATCGGCCAGTTGGAGGATATGCTCGACGGCGCGGGCTATTTCTTCCCGGAGGATCGCACGCCCGCGACCAAGCGCACGCTGCGCACCCTGCTCACCAAGCCGAGCTGGTCGAGCCAGGAAATCCGCACGTTGCGCGGGGTGCTCTCGACGCTGGCGCGGCCCCGCCAGCGGTAAGGGGGCAAATCCCAAAGCCCCGTTCAGCCCGGTAACCATCCCTCCGTTCGGGCTGGGCGAAGTCGAAGCCCACGCCGATCGGGGTGTTCGGCGGAGCTTGTCCCTTGGGCTTCGACTTCGCTCAGCCTGAACGGAGATTGGGGAAGGGCGCCGTTACCCGCGCGTCCGGTCGAACGTCGCCAGTTCATAGGCGATCGATCCCTCGACCAGCGTTTCCCACATCTCCGCG
Organism: Sphingomonas sp. 2378; assembly: GCF_038084995.1. Taxonomy (NCBI): domain Bacteria; kingdom Pseudomonadati; phylum Pseudomonadota; class Alphaproteobacteria; order Sphingomonadales; family Sphingomonadaceae; genus Sphingomonas; species Sphingomonas sp. 2378. The sequence goes on along the minus strand of NZ_JAXCMJ010000002.1, from coordinate 155,560 downwards.
ATTACCGCCTCGGGCACACCCAGCCGCTTCGCCTCGGCGCGCGCCTGTTCGATCACCTGGGTCTTGCGGTCCTCGTCGCGCACCCGGTCGCGGGTCGGTTTGATCCGCGCGGCGGCATCCATATAGGCGAAGCGGCGCGCCAGCAGTGCGACCAACTCACGGTCGGTCTGGTCCACGCCTGCGCGGACCTCCGCCATGGTCGTGCAATCGGGTCCGGCGAGGATCTGAGTCATGGGAAGGGCTCTGCCGGGCGGCGTCCCTGCTGTCCAGCCCGGCTTGCGATGGGGCGACGGATCGCGTTAGCTTGCCGAACATGCTGTTCCGACGGGAGATAGGACGATGCTGACCGGTTTGCTGTTGCTGGCCCTGACGGGGCAGGAGGTTCAACCGACGCCCGCGCCGCCCAAGGTGAAGGACAAGGAAAGGACGATCTGTCGCAGTGAGGGGACCACGGGATCCCGGCTGGGCGGACGTCGCGTCTGCCACACGCGCGAGGAGTGGGACATGATCGCCGCCAATGCGCGCAAGGATGTCGAGGATGCGGCCAGTCGCATGACCACCGCACAGGGCAACTGACCCCCGCTTCGCTTGACTCGGGTGGGCCTGTCCGCTAGGCGCGCCCCTTCGCAATTGCCCCCGCATCCCGGTGAAGCGGTGGGCCTGCGCTCGTCCCACAAAGACGGGCATGGTGCGATACCGGGACCAACGTCGTTCGTAGTTGCTAAGGAATATACATGTCGAAGCGTCAGAGCGCGAAGTACAAGCTCGACCGCCGTATGGGCGAGAACATCTGGGGTCGTCCCAAGAGCCCGGTCAACAAGCGGGAATACGGCCCCGGCCAGCACGGCCAGCGTCGCAAGGGCAAGATGTCGGACTTCGGTCTGCAGCTTCGCGCCAAGCAGAAGCTGAAGGGCTATTATGGCGACGTGACCGAGAAGCAGTTCAAGGCCTGCTACCAGGAAGCCGCCCGCATGAAGGGCGATACCTCGCAGAACCTGATCGGCCTGCTCGAGCAGCGTCTGGACATGATCGTGTACCGCGCCAAGTTCGCGCCGACGATCTTCGCCGCGCGCCAGCTGGTCAGCCACGGTCACATCCGCGTCAACGGCGTGAAGTGCAACATCGCGTCGCGTCGCTGCTTCGTCGGCGACGAAATCTCGCTGGGCTCGAAGGCGACCGAAATGGCGCTGGTCATGGAAGCGCAGCAGCTCGCTGAGCGTGAAGTGCCCGACTACGTCACCGCCGACGGCAACACCAAGGTCGCGCTGACCCGCATCCCGACCCTGGACGAGGTGCCCTATCCGGTGAAGATGGAACCGAACCTGGTCGTCGAATTCTATTCGCGCTAAGTTTCGGGTCCTACCGAATGCGAAGAGGCGGTCCTTCGGGGCCGCCTTTTTTCGTTTCGCGTCGCCCTGTCCCCGCTATTCTGGCTGCTTGTTCTGCACGATCGCGACGATGACGGCGGCCGCCATTCCCAGAGGGAAGAACAGGCCGAACTTGCCGAACAGCAGGCCGACAAAGCCGAATATGACCAGCACGGCCGGAGGTGACAGCTTTTTCATATCGCCAGACTGAAGCCCCCGCCGCCCTTTGGCAAGCTTGCCCTGAACCCCGACGCCGGGCACAAGGCGAGCATAACAAAGGGGAAGTTCATCATGCGCCGTCTGGTCCTATTGTCCCTTCTGCTATCGGGCACCGCCATGGCGCAGGACAGGCCCGCCATTTCGGTCGATACGCTGAAAACGGTCACGCAAACCCTGTCCTCCGACGAATATGAAGGGCGCGCACCCACCACCCCCGCCGAGGACAAGACGGTCGCCTACATCATCGACCGTTTCCAGAAGGCGGGGCTGAAACCCGGCAACAAGGGAAGCTGGACCCAGGACGTGCCGATGGTCGAGATCACCGCCACCGACGTCCAGCCCTTTACCGTCAAGGGCAAGGGCGCGCCGATCCCGCTCGCCTATCGCACCGACATGGTCGTCGGCACCTATCGCGTGACCCCGCGCATCGATCTGGCGAACAGCGAGATGGTCTTCGTCGGATACGGCATCACCGCGCCCGAAAAGGGCTGGGACGATTATGCCGGGGTCGATGTGCGTGGCAAGACGGTGGTCATCCTGGTCAATGACGCCGACTGGCAGACCATGGGGCGCGAGGGCCCGTTCGAGGGGCGGGCGATGACCTGGTATGGCCGCTGGCCGTACAAGTTCGAGAATGCCGCCAAACATGGCGCCGCCGCCGCGCTGATCGTGCACCAGACCGAACCGGCGGCCTACCCCTGGGCGGTGGTGCAGTCGTCGTGGACCGGGCCGCAACTCGAACTGGACGAGGCGGGCGACCATATGGACCAGAGCCAGGTCATCGGCTGGCTGCAACAACCGATGGCCGAGCGCATTCTGAAGGCGGCGGGCAAGGATCTCGCCACGTTGACCAAAGCGGCGCAGACCAAGGGGTTCAAGGCGGTGCCGCTGGGCCTGACCCTGTCGGGCGGCTTCACCAACGCGATCCGGCGTCAGGCGTCGAAGAATGTCATCGGCCTGCTGCCCGGCACCACCGAGTCGGGGGATTATGTCCTCTATTCCGCGCATTGGGATCATCTGGGCCGCTGCGACGCGGTGGACGGCGACGATATCTGCAACGGCGCGCTCGACAATGCGAGCGGCGTGGCGGGCCTGGTCGCGCTGGCCGAGGCGCAGGCCAAGGCGGGGCCGGCGAAGCGCTCCATCGCGTTCCTGGCGGTGACGGCGGAGGAAAGCGGCCTGCTCGGCTCGGGCTATTATGCGCAGCATCCGGTCTTCCCGCTCGCCCGCACGGTCGGCGGGGTGAACATGGACGGGCTGAACGTCACCGGCCGATCGAAGGACTTCGTTCTGGTCGGCAAGGGCAAGTCCGAGATCGAGGATCTGGCCAAGGGGCTGGTCGGCGCGCAAGGCCGCTATATCGGTGAGGAAGCGAACCCGGAGCGGGGCAGCTATTACCGCTCCGACCATTTCTCCTTCGCCAAGCTGGGCGTGCCGATGCTCGACGGCGGGTCGGGACAGGACAAGGTGATGGGCGGCGTCGCGGCGGGCAAGAAGGCGAGCGAGGACTATGTCGCGCACCGCTATCACAAGCCTGCCGACGAATATGATCCCAACTGGGATTGGTCGGGCGCGGTCGAGGATTTGACGGTCTATTATCAATTGGGCAGGACGCTGGCGGACCGGCCGGGCCTGTGGCCCAACTGGTATCCCACCGCCGAATTTCGCGGTATCCGCGATCAAAGCAGGAAGAATGCCCAGTGACCACGATGCCCGTGACCACGCCTCCACCGCCCGAATGGGCCCGGCATGAGGCCGTATGGATCGGATTCCCCAGCCATCCGGAATTGTGGGAAGAGGATCTGGAGCCCGCACGCGCGGAGGTGCTGGCCTTTGCCCGCGCGGTGCATGCCGATGGCCGGGGCGAGCGGGTGATTCTGGTCGCCGCCGATGGCGAAGCCGCCGATGCGGCGCGCGCCATGGCGGGGGATGCCGCCGATGTGGTGGTGCAGCCCTTCGGCGACATCTGGCTGCGCGATACCGGGCCGATCGTCACCGGCGACGGCACGGCGCGGCTGTTCCGCTTCAACGGCTGGGGCGGCAAATATGACCTGCCCGGTGACGACACGGTCGGCGGTCGGCTGGCCGAGGATCGCGGGATCGCCGCGACGCCTTGCGACTGGGTGCTGGAGGGCGGCGCCATCGACGGGGACGGCACCGGACTGGTCGTCACCACGCGCCAATGCCTGCTCAACCCCAATCGCAATCCCGAACTGACCGAGGAGGAGATCGCCGGGCGGCTGGCGAAGGATCTGGGGCTGACCCGCGTGGTGTGGCTGGGGGACGGGCTGCTCAACGATCATACCGACGGCCATGTCGACAATCTGGCGCGCTTCGTCGGGCCGAACCGGATCGCGCTGCCGGAAGCGGCGGAGAACGATCCCAATTGGCAGGTCTATATGGTCGCCAAGCGCGACGCGATCGCCGCCGGGCTGGAGGTCGTGACCATCCCGTCGCCGGGCCGCGTGCTGCGCGACGAGGAGATCGTGCCCGCCAGCTATATGAACTTCTATATCGGCAATGCGGCGGTGGTCGTGCCGCTCTATGGCAGCGAGAATGACGCGGCGGGCGTCGCGGCGATCCAGGCGATCTTCCCGGACCGTGAGGTCGTCGGCCTGCGCGCCGACGCGATCCTGACCGGCGGCGGCAGCTTCCACTGTATCTCGCAGCAGATTCCGGCGCGGTGATGCGCTGATCCCGTTCGGGGTATGAGGGCCCGCACTTTCGGAAGAGAGCGCGGGCCTTTTATTTGCGGGGCACACCCCCAACCCCCGTTCGGCCTTCGACTTCGCTCAGGCTGAACGGAGGGTGGGGAAAGGCATGACGCGGCCCGTTCGGTGCGATAGCATGTCCGCACCTTTGCGGAGGGAACGCGCCATGATGACTGCTCGCTCGACCGGCTCGCCCCGTCGCCTGAGTCCGTCGGCGATCGTCCCTCCCATGGTGATCATAGGCGCGGCGGCGCTGCTCCGCCTGCCGGTCGCCCTGGCCTATCCCCGTATCGCGGCGCTGCTGTTCCTGTGGATCGCATCGGATGCGATGATGCTGGGCCTGATCGCGCGTGATCGCCGTCCGGGATGGCGAGCGGGGATCGCGGCATTGGCGACGGCGGGGATGGCGGTGTTCAGCCTGTCGCCCCCGCCGATCCGCGCGGCGTTGGTGGCGATGCCCTGGGCGCTGGCGGTGCCGGTGGCGGCGATCGGCCTGCACGGCGGCTGGGGGCTGTGGCGGGGGGGCGAGCGGGTGCGGCATTGGAACCGCTGCGATTCGGAACGTTGGGTCGCCCTGCTCGCCGAGGTCTTTCCTCTGCCCTTCGCCCGCTTCGCGGTGGCGGAGGCGCGATTGCTGCATCTGGCGCTGTTCCGCTGGAACGCCGCGCCGGATGTGCCGCCGGGGGCGACCGGCTTCGCCTATCACCGGCATCTTCAGCCGATGATGATCGCGCTGCTTCTCCTGTCGTGCGTCGAGATCGGGGTGACACATCTGCTGGTCGCGCATTGGAACCGGGCGCTGGCGCTGGTCCTGTTCGTCATCAGCGATGTGTCGCTGGTCTATCTGATCGGCCTGATCAAGTCGCTGCGACTCGCGCCTGTGTTGCTGACCGAAACGGGGGTGCGAATCCGCGCCGGGATATTGGTGGACCGGACGATCCCCTATGACGCGATCGCCGAGGTGGCGGCGAATCCGGATGGCGAGACGGTCCGCGCCGGGGACAGCTGGAACGTCGCGCTGCTCGCCTGGCCGAATCTGATCCTGCGTCTTGCCCAGCCGCTGCCGCCGCGTTCACGCTGGCGGGGCGAGCCGGTGCGCGCGATCGTGCTGCGGTTGGACGAGCCCGGGCGCTTCCTCGACGAATTGCGGGCGCGACTTGGCACTCGGCGCGTGACGGAGGAAAGTTGAGCCATTAAAGGGCGTCGCCATGACCCAGATCACCGTCGCCGCGCTGCAACTGGCCTTCACCGCCGATATCGACCGCAACATCGCCGAGGTCTCCCGCCTTGTCCGCGAGGCGGCGGCCAAAGGTGCGCAGGTGATCTTGCCGCCCGAACTGTTCGAGGGCGAGTATTTCTGCCGCGTCGAGGACGAAGGGCTGTTCAGCAATGCCAAGCCCACCGCCGAGCATAAGGCGGTGCTGGCGATGCAGGCACTCGCCGCCGAGTTGAAGGTCCACATCCCGACCAGCTTCTTCGAGGCGGACGGCCCGCACCACTATAACTCGCTGGCGATGATCAATCCTGACGGCAAGGTCGCGGGGGTCTATCGCAAGAGCCATATCCCGGACGGTCCGGGATATGAGGAGAAATTCTACTTCCGCCCCGGCAATACCGGGTTCAAGGTGTGGGATGGTCCCGCGACCAAGCTGGGTGTCGGCATCTGCTGGGACCAATGGTATCCCGAGACGGCGCGCGCGATGATGCTGATGGGCGCGGAGATCCTGTTCTACCCCACTGCGATCGGCAGCGAGCCGCATGACGACAGCCTGGACACCGCGCGGCTGTGGCGGCGGGCAATGGTCGGCCATGCCGTGTCCAACGTCGTGCCGATCGTCGCGGCCAACCGGGTCGGCTGCGAACATGGCCAGACCTTTTACGGCACCAGCTTCATCTGCGACGAGCGCGGCGACATCCTGGCCGAGCTGGGCCGCGAGGAAGAGGGGGTGATCGTCGCCACCCTCGATATCGACCGGGTGAAGCGCCACCGCGCGGCGTTCGGCTTCTTCCGCGACCGGCGGCCGGAACTGTACGGACGGTTGGTGCAGGATATCTGAACCTGTTCCTCCCCTTGCGGGGGAGGGATGGTTTATCTTTGCAACTCCACGGCCCGCGCGAAGACCGCCTCGAACATCTCGGGTGTCAGGCGGCCGGTATTCTGGTTGTAGCGCGAGCAGTGGTAGCTATCGAGCACCACCGGTCCGCCGCCCGGCATCCGGTGTTCGGCCAGATGCGCGAAGCGGGCCTTGGGCAGCCGCCCGCCCAGCGCCTTGACCACCGACTGGTGCGCGATCTGGCCCAGCGCGATCACGACCCTCAGCCGGGGCAGCGCCGCCAGTTCCCGTTCCAGAAAGGAGCGGCAGGTGCGGATTTCGTCGGGCGTCGGCTTGTTCTCGGGCGGCAGGCATTTGACCGCGTTCAGGATGACCGCGCCGGTCAGCGTCAGGCCGTCATCGACCCGCGCCTCGAAATTCCCCTCGGCCAGACCGAACCGGGCGAGCGTGCCATAGAGAAGCGGCCCCGCGCCGTCGCCGGTAAAGGGGCGGCCCGTCCGGTGTGCGCCATGCTTGCCGGGGGCGAGGCCGACAACCGCCAGCCAGGGATCGGCATCGCCGAAGGGCGGGACGGGCGCGTTCCACCAGCCGGGATATTCGGCGGCGACCACCTCGCGCACTGCTGCCAAACGCGGGCAGAGCGGGCAGTCGCGCGGCGGCTGGATGGGGATCAGGGGCGCGGGGACGGCGGGAAGGGATGCATCGGGCATCGCGCTCGGGTAGTCGGGTGACATGACGACGACAAGCTATGCCATCGCACTGGGCTCCAACCGTCCCGGGCGGCATGGCGGTCCGCGCGACGAGGTTCGCGCGGCCTTGGCGGCGCTGGACGGCGTCTATGCCGTGTCGCCGATCCTCACCACCGCGCCGCTCGGCCCGTCGATCCGCGCCTTCGCCAATGCCGCCGCGCTGGTCCGCAGCCCGCTGACCCCGCCCGAGATGCTGGCGCGGTTGAAGGCCATCGAACGCGACTTCGGGCGCCGGCGCGGCCGGCGCTGGGGCGCGCGGGTGATCGACCTCGACATCGTGCTGTGGTCGGGCGGGCGGTGGCGTTCGGCGGGATTGACCGTGCCGCACATCGCCTATGCGCAGCGCACCTTCGTCCTCCACCCGCTGGCGGCGATCGCGGGGGCGTGGCGCGATCCGTGGAACGGCCGCCGCATCCGCCAATTGCGACATGGTGTTGACCGCAGGCGTCCACGTCCCTAGGTCGCGTTCACCCCGATGGAGGGTCCGTAGCTCAGTTGGTAGAGCAAGCGACTTTTAATCGAGAGGTCCCGGGTTCGAGTCCCGGCGGACCCACCACGGGGGTGTTTCAGGGCGTCTCATGCCCTTACCCAAATTTGGCGGCGCGGCGCGGGATATCCGATACCCGTGCGCCCTGATCGCGAGCGCGTCGCAGCCTGGGCGCCTGATCGCCAGGCGGGATTTCCAACCGGAATGGACTGGTCTGACATCCAAACCGCTCCTATCTGCGGTGGGGTTGATCGAGGATAATCGCAGGGCATGATTCGTGTTGTCGCAACCATTTGGGCTCGCCGATCGAATCGCGGTGAAGGGGGCGATCCAGCGCGGGTGGCGGACTGAATGTCCTGTCTTTCCAGCGCTCCTGGGGTCATAATCGTGCACGATGGTTAACGGGGGCAACTTGGAGCACGCGGCGAAGCTGCTGTCTGAGCGGCAGAAGGAATGCTTGCGCCTGGTCGGGCAGGGTTTGCGATCCAAGGAGATCGGCCCGATCCTGGGCCTCGCGCCCGGTTCCGTCGATACGTACATCAAGGCCGCGGTCGCCAGGCTGGGGGTCAGCGATCGGCGCGTCGCGGCCCGTATCCTGTCGGAATTCGAGCTATCCCAACGATTGGGATCACCACCGGAACAGCTTCCACCGACCGTCGAGGCTGAGGCAGACGAGGTGCAGCGGGAGCCGCAGGGGTTCTGGAGGGAAACCCTGAAGCTTCCGCCAATCGGCGGACATCCCAATCGCTTGTCGTCAAAGGAGCGCCTGCTCGCGATGGTGCGGGTGGCCTGTGTCATGACGGGGTTTTCCGCCGGTTTCATTCTTCTATTCGTGGGGGCTCTGCACGCGTTGAGCTGAGCCCCGGCCGGAGGTAACATGCTCAACATCGAACCGAATAACGCCGCCCGGGTGGCCGAGACGACTCGGAACGCGATCCGCCAATATGACGAGGCGCTGAGCAGCGCGGCGCGCCTGACGCTGTCCTTCATCGAGGCGAGCACCAACACCAATATCCCGGTGAACGAGACGCAGAAGATCCTGGCCGCCGTTCATCAGAGCCAGTCCGATCTGGTCTCCGCGCGTGGCACCATGGCATCGGCCGTTTCGCTGATGACCAGCGTTCAGCGGCGCAGCAATATCGCGGAAACCAGCTTCGGCTGTCCGGGGCCGACGCCGCTGGATTATGCGAAGCTGGCCGAGCCCGTGCGGGCTGTGGCCTGATCGAACCGATCCGGCATTGACGGTGGGCGGGTAGGTGTGTTGGTCCAAGCGATGGTTCCAGCGATGTTCCTCTTGCTCACCGTATCCAGCCTGATCTTCGCGGCATGTTTTGGAGGGAGGGACGCGCGATGGGCGGCAGCCTTGGTGCTTGCGGCTGTCATAGCGACCGGCGTCGCGGAAGAGCTGAATCGGAATTGGGGCTCGGTGCATCTGACGGTCGCGACGGTGGATTTCTGTCTGCTGATCGGTCTGGGCCACCTCATGCTGATCAGCCGGTCCTTCTGGCCGATCTGGATGACGGCGGCGCAGCTTCTGACCGTGCTGTGCCACGCCGCCGCCGCGCTGGCGGGGCCGTACAATCAGCAAATCTACACCGCGCTGGCCACGCTGTGGTCGATTCCCTGCCTGCTGAGCATGGTGGTGGGAGTCGCGCTGGATCGCCGGGCGATCGCGAGATTTCCGACTGGTTGAAGACCTATCTGCGTCAGCGTCGCGCGCGGGCGCGCCACTTCAGCCAGCGGCTGTTCTCCGACCCCGCATGGGACATGCTGCTCGACCTGTTCGTCGCGCATGTGGAGGGGCAAGCGATCTCGACCTCGTCGGCCTGTATCGGCGCCGGTGTCGCATCGACGACCGGCCTGCGCTGGCTCAACACGCTGGAAGCCGAAGGACTGGTGAGGCGGGTCGCGGATCCACGCGATCGTCGGCAGCGTTTCATCCATCTGCGGCCGGCCGCCATATCGGCGGTCCGGGCCTGGTCGATCGAGGCGATGCTGGCGCTCAGGGGCTGATCGGAACGCGCGTGGAATAGTTTGCACAGCCGGGCGATCCGCGCATTCCCCTTGTGCTAACCCGTTCTTAAAGGCGAATATGGGACAGGCACGAACGTGTCCCAGGAAAAGCGCCCCATGGATTTTCCGCTCATCGCCCCGCGACCGCCGAGGCTGTCCGAGCAGATCGACGGCCTGAAGCGGATCGAGCGATCCGGCCAGTTCAGCAATGGCGGGCCGGAGGTGCGTGCGCTGGAAGCGGAGATGGTGGCGCGGCTGTTCGACGGTCGGGGGGCGGCGCTGGCGGTGGGCAATGCGACGCTGGGCCTGATGATCGCGATCCGGCAGGCGGCGGGGATGCATCCCCGCCCCGGCGATCTGGCGATGATGCCCGCCATGACCTTCGCCGCGACGGCGCAGGCCGCGATCTGGGCGGGGCTGACCCCGCTGGTCATCGATATCGACGCGCAGGACTGGACCGCCGATCCCGTCGAAGAGGAACGGATGCTGGCGCGCCATGGCGACCGGGTCAGGGTGATCGTGCCCTATGCGACCTTCGGCAGCGATCTGGACCTCGATCGCTATGGCTGGCTCGCCCGGCGTCATGGGGTGGGGATCGTCGTCGATGCCGCCGCGTCGCTGGGAACGCTGGATGCCGCCGGGCGCGGCTTCGGCGCGGGGGCGCCGTTCACCCTGGTCTATTCGATGCACGCGACCAAGACCTTCTCGGTGGGCGAGGGCGGGTTGATCTATAGCGGCGATGCCGACCGTATCGACCAGTTGCGCGCGATGGTGAATTTCGGTTTCGAATCCGGCCGCCATGCGACGCTGCCCGGCATCAACGGCAAGATGCCCGAGGTGCTGGCCCTGATGGCGCGGTGCAAGCTGACCGAGATCGATGCGATCTGCGACGCCCGCGCGGCGCTGGACCGGGAATATCGCGGCGCGCTGCCCGGATGGTCCTTTCAGCGTCAGACGGTCAGGCGGCAGGCGACTCAGTTCATGCCGGTGCTGTTGCCGCCCGAACTGGCCGGGCGGCGGGGCGAGATCATCGCGGCCCTCGCCGGCGACGGGGTGAGCGCGGGCCAGTATTTCAGCCCGCATCTGGGCGAGCAGACGCTGTTCCGCGAAACCGCGCTGATCGAACCGACGCCGGTGGCCGATGCCGTGTCGGCCCGCATATTGAGCCTGCCGATCACCGACGTGATGAAGCCCGGCGATGCGCGGATCGTCGCGGGGCGATTGACCAAGGCCGTTGCGCGGATTTCCCCCGACGCGAGCGTCGAAAAGGTACCGGGCCCGATCAACGCCGTGGTGATCGGCGGAGGACCCGCCGGGACCGCCATGCTGACGGCGGCGAGCAAGAACGGCACGCTGGAGACGCTCGCGCAAGGGGGCCTGACCCTGGTCGAGCGGTCGCAGCATATCGGGCCGGGCGCGCTGGGCGGCTATGCCATCCGTTCCGATACGACCGCCGAAACCTTCTTGTCGGCGGTGAAGGACAATCCGCATCCCGAACTCGCCGCGCTGGAGGCGCATCCGGCGGGGCGGTTGATGGCGCGCTATTGCGGCGCGCTGGGCGCTCCGTTGCGTGACACCGCGCCGCTGCTGGCGGCGACGGCGGAGCGGTTGCGGACGATCGTCACGGTGCATGGCGGACAGGTGCTGACCGGCGTCGAAGCGGTCGGTGCGCAGCGGACGGCGGACGGCCATTGGCGGACGATCCTGTCGGGCCCGGATGGCGAGCACAGGCTCACCTCGCGCAGCATCGTCGTCGCGACGGGCGGCTATCAGAGCGACGAGCAGGTCGCGGCCAGGATCGTGGCGGGCGCGCCGCTGGGGCAGATGGCGGGGGATCGGCTGATGCGATCGGACGCGCTGCTCCGCCAGGGGGGGATGGCACAGGTGGTAGAGCGGCTGGCATCGGTCCGGGCGCCGCACATCGTGATCGTCGGGGCGTCCACCAGTGCGCTGGCCAGTGCCGTGCAATTGCTGAAATGCCATGATCTGCCGTTGGGCGCGGGGGCGATCACGTTGATGGTGCGCACCCCGCCCAAGCCGTTCTTTCCGACGGTCGACGCCGCCCGTCAGGAGGATTTCACCGATTTCACCGCCGACGATGTCTGTCCGGTCAGTGGGTTCGTCCTGCGGCTCGCGGGGCTTCGGCTGGAATCGCGCGAACTGGTGCTGCGGATGCTGTCGCTGGGCGGGCGGGAGCCCGATCCGCGCATGACCACCTATCGGATCGTCGGGGAAGACGATCCCGAAGCGCGGGCGCTCATCGCCGAGGCCGATCTGGTCGTCGGCGCGCTCGGCTATCGTCCCCGGTCGCTGCCGCTGTTCGATGCGGAGGGTGCGCCGATCGCGCTGGCGCATGAGGCGGGACGGCCGATGGTCGATCGCCATTGCCGCATCCTAGACGCGCAGGATCGCCCGGTGCCGGACGCCTATGGCATCGGCCTGTCCGCCGGTTTCGTGCCCTGGGGCGCGCTGGGCGGGGAGAAGAGCTTTCGTGGTCAGGCCAACGGGCTGTGGCTGTGGCAGAACAATGTCGGGCAGATGATCGTCGACCAGTTGCTGGGTCAGGCGATACCCGAATGCGACAGCGCGGCGGAATGAGCGATCCTGTCGTCAGCCCTGTCGTCAGCGTGGTCATCCCGGCCTATAACGGCGCCACGCTGATCGGCGAGACGCTGGCGAGCCTGGGCGACCAGACGATGACCGAATGGGAGGCGCTGGTGGTCGACGATTGTTCGTCCGACCATACGCGCGAACTGGTGAGGAACTGGCCCGACCGCCGTGTCCGCCTGATCGAGAATGCGGTCAATGGCGGCCCCGTGGTCACGCGCAATCGCGGCTTCGCCGAGGCGCGGGGGCAATATCTGGCGGGGCTCGACCAGGACGACCTCTGCCGCCCCGAAAGGCTGGCGCGGCAGGTCGCCTATCTAGAGGCGAACCCCGATGTCGTGCTGGTGGGCGCGCAGACCGAGCAGTTGGTCGAGGGGCGGGTTCTGCCCATGAACTATGCGGCACACAGCACGCCCGACCTGATCCGCTGGCTGAGCTGGATCGAAAATCCGCTGGCCTGGTCGACGGTCATGGTGCGCGCGGATGTGGCGAGGCGGCTCGATCCGTTCACCCGGCCCGAGCTTCTCTATGCCGAGGATTTCGACCTCTATCACCGCATCGCCGCCTTCGGCCGGATCGCCCGGCTGGACGAGCCCCTGCTCCTCTATCGCCAGCATGCGGGCGGCGTGTCGAAGCGGTTCATCGAGACGATGCGGGCCAGTGCGACGCGGGTCCTGACGGAGGCGCATGCGCCGCTGCTGGGCGATGGCGCGTCGGAGGTCGCCCATCTGCTCGCCCGGCACAATATGGGCGGGGTGCCGATTCCCGATGGCGCGACGCTTCGGCGGCTGGGACAGGCGATCGCGACGTTGCAGAGCGCCTATCTGGCGCAGGTCGCCCCCGATATCGAGAGCGTGAAACTGATCCGCTGGGAAACCGCGCGGCGTTGGCGGCAATTGGCGCGGGCGGCCCTTCGCTCGGGTCGCGTGACGCTGGGCGATGTGTTCGCCTCACGCCCCCCGCATATGGGACTGGGCTATGCCGGGGTGGAGGACTTGCTGGGGTGGCGGATGATCGGGCTGGCACGTCGCCTGGGACAAAATCGGGGAGCGATGCACGCCTCTTCGAACGATCAAGGCTGATCTTGGCCAAACCGGATATTCGAATGACAGCTTGAAGACAGCCCTGTCGAAGGGTTGGTCGCGTATAAGATCATCGGCCCGCGATGGCGCAGGCCGATGGATATCCGTCAGAAGAGATGTTCGACCAGCTTCGACGCGCCAATGGCCACACCGCCCACGGCAACCCAGCTAGCCATCGCACCGAAAGTCAGGATGAGCAGACGGTCGAGCGGCGAAATGACGTGTTGGTCCATGGTCGTGCAATCCTCTCCAACCGGTCTGTGTGCCGGGATGGGGCAAATCTGCGATAAAATGACGGAAGACGCAAACCCGTTTTTCGAATTATGGTGATCGATATTGTTCACCAGAGCCGTATTGATGCGGTCGGCTGACGTCGCACAGCGCCTGCAATCGGTTGCAATTGCCCAAATGCTGTCGTTTTGTCAAAAGCTTGGGATGATCGACGATCCGTTCGGGATCATCGGCAGGACGATGGCGAATCAGGTGAATTTTTTTGACAGACCAACCCCCCGAACGCCTGTCCGCCATGCCTCGGGCCTTGCAAGGGGCGGCGGCGGGCGCGGCGGCGCTGGCGATTCTTCTGTTCGCGGGGCTGCTGGTCGATCGCTGGCCGTTCGATTGGGACCGGGCGATTCTCACCGGGCTTCGCGCCCATGCCCATTCGCGCGGGTTGATGCGTGCGGCGGTCGATATCACCGCACTGGGTAGTGTGCCCGTGCTGGTGCTGATGGTCGGCGCGGCGACGCTGCTGCTGGCGGCACGCGGCTGGTGGTTGACCGCCGGTGTGACGGTGGCGTCGGGGATCAGCGGCGGCGCGGTGGTGACCCTGGTCAAGCAAGGCGTGTCGCGCGCCCGGCCCGACCTGGTGCCGCACTGGGTCGATGTGTCCAACGCCAGCTTCCCCAGCGGCCATGCGGCGGGCAGCGCGATGGTCTATCTGACCCTCGCCGCGCTGGCGACGCAGGTGACACGGCACCGCCGGGTGCGTCATGCCATCGTGGCGATGGCGGTGTTGCTGGTCGGGGCGATCGGGGTCAGCCGTGTCTATCTGGGCGTCCACTGGCCGTCCGACGTGGCGGCGGGGTGGTGCTTCGGTACGCTCTGGGCGCTCGGCTGGTGGTGGGCCACGGCGGCGATCCGCGCGTCATGGCCCACCATGCGCGAATAGGGGCTTTCAGGCTCCCGCTCGCCAAGTCGGATCGAAGCCGCAAACCGTTTTTTTTGCGCGCGGAGGCGCGGAGGACGCAGAGAAATCATACTTTTGGGGCAGGGCGCCTCACACCATTCTCTGATGACCAGAAGGACCGCTGTCGCCTCAGACACGCCATCTCTGCGTCCTCCGCGCCTCCGCGCGCGAACATAGTCTTCGCGTCTTCGCGTGAGAATGAATGCCAATCCGCGCTAGGCTTGAGCGCGCGTGAGCAGGGCCTGCGCCGCTTTAAGATGCGGTGCATCGACCATCCGGCCATCCAGTTGCAGCGCCCCTGCGCCGGGATTTGCGGCGAACAGATCGACGATCGCCCGCGCGCGGGCCAGTTCGTCCGCCGAGGGGGTGAAGGCGGCGTTGATGACCGGCACCTGGGACGGGTGGATCGCCATCATACCCGTAAAGCCGTCCCGTCGTCCGCGCGCGGCATAGGCGGCCAGCCCGTCGAGATCGCGGAAATCGGGATAGACCGTCTCGATCGCGGCGACCCCCGCGGCATGCGCCGCGAACAGGGTCAGCGAGCGGGCGAGTTGATAGGGCGGGGTATAGCCGCCATCGGCTTCCCGCGCGGTCGTGGCGCCGATCGCGGCGGGCAGATCCTCCGCGCCCCAGGTCAGTCCGGCGAGCGGCAGGCTCGACCCCGCATATTCGCCCAGCCGGAACAGCGCGGTCGGGGTCTCGGTGGCGATCGGCAGGATCGGGATATGGTTCACCCCGCGCGCCGCCAGCGCATGGAGGCTGACCAGCCCTTCGGCCTTGGGCAGCACGATCCCGTCGGGCCGGGCGGGCAGCACCGCCGCCAGGTCGTCCGCCGCCAATGGCCCGTCGACCGGGTTGATCCGCACGAACAGCGCGACCGTGCCGTCGCGCGGCTCCGCCAGGAACCGGGCGACCGCGTCGCGTGCGCGCGGCTTGGCATCGGGGGCAACCGCATCCTCCAGGTCGAGGATCAGCGCGTCGGCGCCCGATCCCATCGCCTTGGCCATCCGGTCCGGCCGGTCGCCGGGCACGAACAGCAGCGAACGCAGCCGCATGGGACTTAACGCCCCATCTCGGCCAGCTTGCGTTCCCAGGCGAGCGCGTCGCGGACGATGCCGTCCAGATCGTCGCGCTCGGGACGCCAGGCCAGGGTGGACAGGATCGCGCCATTGTCCGCGACCAGCTCCGCCGGGTCGCCCGCGCGGCGCCCTTCCAGGCGGCGCTCGATCCTGTGATTGGTCACGCGATCGACGGCGTCGAGCACTTCGAGGACCGAAAAGCCCCGGCCATAGCCGCAATTGAGCGTGTGGCTCTCACCCGGCTGCGCGACCAGCAGGTCGAGGGCGGCGACATGCGCGGCGGCGAGGTCGGAGACATGGATATAGTCGCGCACCCCCGTCCCGTCGCGGGTCGGGAAGTCGGTGCCATAGACGCCGACCGCGTCACGCTTGCCGATCGCCGCCTCGACCGCGATCTTGATCAGGTGGGTCGCGCCGACCGTCGACTGGCCCGACCGGCCCCGCGGGTCCGCGCCCGCGACGTTGAAGTAGCGCAGCGCGCAGTAATTGATCGGATGCGCGGCGGCGACGTCCTTCAGCATGATCTCGGTCATCAGCTTGGACATGCCATAAGGGTTGATCGGGGCCTTGGGGTCATTCTCGGCGACCGGCACCTTTTCGGGCGTGCCATAGGTGGCGGCGGTCGAGGAGAAGATGAAGTGGGGCACGCCCTCGGCCACTGCGCTCTCGATCAGCGAGCGGCTGGCGGCGGTGTTGTTGCGATAATATTTGAGCGGATCGCTGACCGATTCCGGCACCACCACCGAACCGGCGAAATGCATGATCGCACGGACCTGGTGCTCGCGGATCGCGGCGCGGACCGTGTCGTCGTCGGCGACGTTCGCCACGACCAGCGACGCGCGCGGGTCGACCGCCCAGTCGAAACCGGTGACCAGATTGTCGAGCACGACGACCTCATAGCCTGCATCCAGCAGCGCCAGCACGGCATGGCTGCCGATATAGCCCGCGCCGCCCGTCACCATCACCTTGCCGTCGATCGTCGCCATCACTTTGTCCCGAACCCTTGGATTGCCGTGGCCTAGCGCCTTCCTATCTAAGCATACAAGACGACGAGGAGATTTCGTGTGACTGAGTATGTGACACTGGCGGGTGGCTGCTTCTGGTGCACCGAGGCGGTGTTCAAGGACGTGATCGGCGTGGAATCGGTCGAAAGCGGCTATATCGGCGGCACCGTCCCCAACCCGACCTACAAGCAGGTCTGCGGCGGCGACACCGGCCATGCCGAGGCGATCCGCATCGGTTTCGATCCCGAGCAACTGGTGCTGGACGATCTGCTGGATATCTATTTCGCCACGCATGACCCGACGCAGCTCAACCGGCAGGGCAATGACGTGGGTACGCAGTATCGCTCGGCCATGTTCCCGGCGGACGAGCGCCAGGAAACCGCGATGAAGGCCGCCGTCGAACGCGCGCAGGCGGGGTCGGACAAGCCGATCGTCACGACGATCGAGCCGATGGCGGAATGGTATCCGGCGGAGGATTATCATCAGGATTATTGGGAAACGTCCGGCCGGTCGAACCCCTATTGCATGGCGGTCATCCCGCCCAAGCTGCAAAAGCTGCGCAAGAGCTTCGCCGCGCGGTCGAAGGCGGTGACGGCGTAATTTCGCCTGGGGGGTGGGTTATGCCCTTGGCTTTCGACTTCGCTCAGGCTGAACGAGGGGTTGGGGCATGAACCCTTCCTCCGTTCACGCTGAGCGAAGTCGAAGCGCACGCCCCGAACCTTTCCAAAAACCCCCTATCGCGTCGCCGCGCGTCGCAACCGGTCGTTGATCGCCTCCCCGATCCCCTCGACCGGGATCGGCGCGATGGCCAGCCTGGGGCGGTCGCCGGCATCGGCGCGGTGGAGTGCGTCGAACAGATTTGCCGCCGCTTCGACCGGATCGCCGCTGGCGGACAGCGTATCCTGCCCCGCCACCGCGCCGAAACCGATCAGCCACTCATCCGCCGCCGCCTCCGCCGCGTTCAGCCGCAAGGGCTTGGCGGGGGCGTAATGGCTGGCGAGTTGTCCCGGCGCGGTGACGATGGTGGGGGCGTCGGGGCCCTGCTCGACGGACCCCAGCACGCCCGCCAGCATCGACGCCGTGACGGGGCCGGGGCGCAGGATGGTGCGGCCCGCGACGATGGTCGATTCCAGCCCCGCCTCGGTCGCGCCGTCGTCGAGGATCGGCACGGCGGGGCCCAGGCTGGCGCGGACATGTGCGGCGCGGGTCGGGCTGATCCCGCCGCTGGCATTGGCGGACGGGGCGGCGAGGGGGCGACCGCTCTCCGCCAACAGCGCCTGCATCGCCCGGTGGCGGGGCACGCGGATCGCCACCGTCTCCAGCCCCGCCGTCACCAGCGAGGCGATGCCCGACCCGGCGCGCACCGGCAGGACCAGCGTGAGCGGCCCGGGCCAGAATGCCTCGGCCAGCGCCAGCGCATCGGCGTCGAACAGCGCCAGTTTCCGTGCCGTCGCCAGATCGGCGACATGGACGATCAGCGGATTGAACGAGGGCCGCCCCTTGGCGGCATAGATGCGCGCGACCGCCGCCGCATTGGTGGCGTCGGCGGCCAGGCCATAGACGGTCTCGGTCGGTACCGCGACGATCCCGGCCGTCAGAATGACGTGGGCGGCGGCGCGGATCGCGGGCGGGGAGAAGGGCAGGGTTGGATCGTGGTCGGGGAAGCGCATGGTCGCGCCGCCCTATACCCGCTCGCCGCCGCCGCGATAAGGGGGCGCGTCCCCCTTCGACAATCGGCATTGGGCACCCTATCTGGCGGATCATGTTCGATCTCGATTCCTATCTCGCCCGCATCGCCCTTCCGTCGCGCGTCACCGTCGATGCCGAGGGGCTGGCCCGGCTGCAATGGGCACACCGGCTGGCCATCCCCTTCGAGAATCTCGATGTGCGACTGGGCCGCCCGATCGCGATCGACAGCGACAGCGTCTTCGCCAAGCTGGTGACCGCCAAGCGCGGCGGCTATTGTTTCGAGCAGAACCGGCTGTTCCTCGACGCGCTGGCCGCGCACGGCTTTGCCGCGCGCCCACTGCTCGCCCGCGTCTGGCTGCGCGCCAGCGACGTGCCGCCGACCACCCATACGTTCAGCCTGGTCCATATCGACGGGCAGGACTGGATCGCCGATGCGGGCTTCGGGGGCAGCTATTCGCCGCCCATGCCCCTGGTCGACGGGGCGGAGGCGACCGCGCCCGACGGCGCGCGCTTCCGGCTGGCCCGCGACGTCCAGCATGGCTGGATGCTGCTGCGCAACGGTCATCCGGGGCATACCGATGGCCGCTCGACGGGCGAGGGTTGGGAGCCGCAATATAGCTTCACCACCGACCAGGTCTGGGACGCGGATCTGAGCATGGGCAATCACTGGACCGCGACCGCCGAGGACAGCCGGTTCCGCCAGGCCAATATCGTCAGTATCATCCTGCCGCACGGCTTCGCCTCGCTGACCGACCGGCATTATCGCCGCCGGGTCGGCCAGGACGAGACCAGCGCGACGCTGAGCGACCCGCGCGTCTATCGGATGCGGATGAGCCTGATGTTCGGCATCGACCTGACCGCCGACGAGACGGCCAGCCTGTTCGCGGACTGACCCAAGCGGCCCGTTATCTTCGCCATGTCTGCGGCGAAGCGGGCCGCCTTCCCCCGATCGATCAGAATCGGAAGCGCACCCCCGCCGACAACAGGCTCGCCTCCCAGCGGATGTCTCGCGGATAGCGCGGGTCCTTCACATAGCTGTGGTACGGCGTGCGCAGCAAATTGGTCGCGTCCACCGTCAGTGTGATATTGTCGTTCAGATTATAGCTGGCCGACAGGTCCAGCCGCCCGACCCCGCCCGAATAGACGGTGGTGTAGACGCCCGGCGCACCGAAGCCGTCCACATTGGCGCTGCGGTAGTTATAGGCCAGCCGCACGCTCGTCGGACCCAGTTCGTACAGGCCGATGACGTTGAAGCTGTACTTGGACACGCCGGGCAGGGTGTTGCGCCCGCCGGCGAAATTGGCGGCGGAGGGCAGGACCTGCTCACCGTCGATATAGGTGAAGTTGGCCTGCGCCCCGAGCCCACGCAATGCGCCGGGCAGGAAGTCGAAGAAGGTGGTGCCCGCCACCTCGATCCCCTTGATCGTGCCCGACCCCGCATTGGACGGGCGATAGACCAGGATGTCGCCGAACGGCTGGACATTGACGATCTGCGGCAGAGAATTGATGAAGCCGTTGATCTTACGATAGAATCCCGCGACCGACACCGATCCCGTCCGCGAGAAATAATATTCCAGCGAGGCGTCGTAATTGTCCGACCGGATCGGTTGCAGGTTCGGGTTGCCGCCATTGCCGGTGTAGGAGATGTTGCCTCCGACCGTGCCCTGCGACACGGTCAGCGTCGGGTTGATCTGGTTGAAGCCGGGCCGCGACAGCGCCTGGGTCCGCGACAGGCGTAGCTTCAGCCGGTCGGTGAAGTGCAACTGCGCGCTGATATTGGGCAGGATGTCGGTATATTGCGTCGAGGAGTTGATCGGGACCAGCACGGTGCTGCCATCGGCGGTCGGCAACTGGTTGGTACCGTTCAGCTTGTTGCGTGTCAGGATCACGCGCGCGCCGATCACGCCGTCGACCGGAATGCCGATGTTGAAGGCGTAATTGACCTGCGCATAGGTGGTATAGACCTGCTCGCGTGCCTGGAAGGCGTTGAGCGGGTTGAGATTGGGCAGTTCGGGGGCCCAGGCGGCGCGCGTGCCCGCATCCGCCCCGGCCCGGACCAGCGCGTCGCGGATATAGCCCCGCACATCGTTCAACCGGTCATTGAACAGGAAGGCGTTGGGCGCGTACCAGGACCGGAACTGCTGCACGTCATCCCCGTGGAAGCCCGGCTCGACCAGTCCGCCCTGCGACACGGCCGGCACCCGGTTGATCGGGTCCCTCAGGCTGGCCAGCGAGGCATAGCGATCGCCATAGACCGAACTGGCGTTGCGATCGCCGTAACGCAGGCCGAACAGGAATTTGGGAAAGATCGACGAACCGGTATCGAGCGCGACATTACCCTGCCACTGCCACTGGCTGCCCACCGCGCGGCTGCGATTCTCGATCAGGCCGCGCATGTAGAAGCTGTCGGGATTGGCGAAGTCGACGCCGCTGGGCGTGAAGTTCACGCTGCCCTGATCGTTCAGCTTGACTGCCAGTGACAGCGGCGTCGCGACCTGGGTCTGGAACTGGCCCCAATTGTTGTTCGTGGTCGAGCGCGTATAGGCGAGGTCGGTGGTGAAGACGGCATTGCCGGTCTCCCACCTGGCGCCCAGCGCGCCCTGATAGGTGTCGGTGCGGCTGGTGCCGAATTCCTTGCTGGGCCCGTTGACCAGCCCCAGGTCCACGTCGAACGATTCGAGCGTCGTGCCGTCCTGGGTCAGCACCGCGTTGCGGATCGTCGGCGGGTTGCCGCCATTGGGGTTGGACTGGATGGGCACGCCGAAGAAGTCGTTGGCGTTGCGGTTGCGATAGCCCTGATACAGGCCATCGGCATAGATCATCAAATTGTCGGCGGGCTTCCACTGGAGCGAGCCGTTGACCGAGGGCCGCTGGCGGGTGCCGCGTCCGTAGAACAGGCCGATATCCTGCGGGAAGGTGAAGTTGCGGCCGACCGAGGCGGGCAGGACCGCTTGCGCGGCGGGGACATTGTCCTGAAAGCCCTGATAGCGGACCGAGTTCAGGAAGCGGGTCTGGGTGAAGGAGGCGTTGATGAGCGCGCCGATCTCCCCGATCCCGGTCTGCCACCGGTCGCTGACCAGCAGGCTGCCGATCGGGTCCACTTTGCGCGATTCCGAATTATAGACACCGCGCGCCGCGCCCGCGAGCTGGAAGCCCTTGAAGTCGAAGGGGCGGCGCAGGCCCACGTCGATCAGGCCCGCGATGCCGCCTTCCAGATTGTCGGCGGTCGTCGCCTTATAGACCTCGACCCGCGACAGCGCCTGGGCGGGGAAGTCCTGGATCGACACCGAGCGACCATCGGCGGTGAAGATCTCACGCCCCTGCACCGTCGTCTGCACATTGGGCAGGCCGCGGATCAGCACGCCATTGGCCTCGTCGGCATAGCGGGTGACCTGTACCCCGGTGACGCGCGCGATCGCTTCGGCGGCGTTGTTGTCGGGGAATTTGCCGATATCCTCGGCGACCAGCGCATCGACGATCGCGTCCGAGTTGCGCTTGATGTTCTGCGCGTTGCTCAGGCTCTGGCGGATACCGGTGACGATGATGTCGGCGCTGCCCGGTGCCGTCTGCTCGGCGGGCTGCTCCTGTTCCTGCGCGGGTTCGGCCTGGGGCGCTTGGCTCTGGGCGGTCGCGGGGGTGGCCAGCGCCAAGGTGGCGAGAATGGATGCCGAGGTCAAAAGGCCACCGATCGATGCGTGCTTCATAAACCCCTCCTTTGATCTTTTCTGACGGAAACGTTTTCGGTCGTGGTCGGATTCCGGGCGCGCCGTGTTCGGCGTCACCTCGAATCGGGGCGTTCAGGGCATGGGCGAGACAGTGATCCGGTCGATATTCGGCGCGAAGCGCGATCGGAGCAGGACGCCGGGCCAGGTCTTGGACGCATAGGTGCGGCCGTCCCAATCGGGCTGTTCCTCACCCGCGATGCGGATGCTGTTGGTCCCGGCGCGCAAGGTGACGGGCACCGTCATCTCCCACCAGTTGTTGGCGTGGAAGCTGTTGGGGAAGGTCGCCAGGATCGGTTTGGCCCCGTTGATCGAGATGCGCGCGATCCGGGCGAGCGGGTCGGGATTGTAATGCGTCGCCTTGGACTGTTCGTCATTGGAGAATCGGACGGTCAGTGCATAGCTGCCCGCCTTGTCGGCGACGACATTGGGGAAGGTCAGGGTGTTGCGGTTGCCCGGCGCGCCGCCGATGTCGAACACCGCACGTCCACCGCTGGCCAGCGATGCCGCGCCGATCCGTGCGGTTCCGGCGACTTGCGCGTCCTCCGCCTCATAGCGACGGGGGGAGTCGGGGGCGATGTCGCGGGTGACGTCCAGGCCGCGCAGACGTGCCGCGCCGGTCACTTCGACTTTGTTGATCCCGCCGAGCAGGAACGCCTCGCCCCCGGGCAGAGGCCGGTCGTTGACGCGGATCTGCACGGCGCCGCTGGCGTCAGCGGTGAGTTTCGCCACTTCGTCCTGCGCGCCGTAAACCCAGAAGGTCGCGGTATCGCCGGCCACCATCGCGTCGCGTACATCGTAGCGGACCGTGGCGGCGGCGGGATCGGCGGCGGTCAGGGTGATGCGGTCGACCAGTGCGTTGCCCCGCGTGGCGCGCGTGCCGCCCAGGCTACGCGTCCCCAGTGTCAGGACATGTTTGCCGCGCGTCAGGGTGACCACCGTATCGACATGGTCGAGCACCGAGGGCTTGTAGCCCAGCGGCAGGAACAGCTCGGTCTCGCCCGTCTTCTGCCCGTCGATCCGCAGGAAGACGTTGGTCGCCCCCTGATCGGTGACGAGCGGGTCCTTGTTGAAGGTGCTCGCGAGCACGCGCAAATCGTACCGCCCGGTGTGCGGAACCTCGACCGCGAAGTCGAGCGCGGCGTCGGCGCCGGTCTTGAACCCCTCGACCGAATAGCCGCCCGAGGTGTGGAAGCGGTCGACATGATCCGGCGAGCCCTCCGGTCCGCGTACCGCCAGGCCCTGGCCCCGCCGCGTCGCCTTCTCCGCTTCGTAATCCTGTCGCCAGGGCAGGGCGACGGCGGGGGCCTGCGTCCCTTCCGCCGGGGTGAGCAGCAGCTCATAGGCCGCTTCTTCGCGCAGCGGGGGCAGATTGTCCTGGCCGAAGGTCAGCGCGATCTGGCCGTCCTTCACCGGCATCACCCGCTCCACCATCGTGACCGGCGGGGCGGAATCGCCCAATTGTCCGGTCCAGCCGATCTCGCGCACGCGCACCCGGACCTCGGGGCCGAACGCGGCGGGGACATGGGCGAGCGCGATTGTCGCGTCGCCGCTCTTGCCGCCGAACAACAGGCGCATCTGCCGCCGCCTGGGGTTGAGCGTCGCCACTCCTTGCAGCGTATAGCTCTGGTCGGGATGGGGCGGGGTGACGGCCAGCGTATGGCCGGTCATCGTCGCATAGGCGTTGAGCAGCCACCATTGCCCGTTGCCGCGATTGGCCTGCACGGCGGAGTCGCTGAGATTCCCGTCGATATTCCAATAGGCGATGTCGGCATCGACCTTGGAATCCTCGATCGCCGCCACCCACTGCACCATCTGGCCGGGGACCGAAGTGTGGTAGTTATAGGCATATTCGTTGATGTTGATGGGCAGGTGACGGCCCTGCCATTTGGTGCCTGCGAACAGTCGATCCTCCCACTCGCGATACTTGCGCACGCTGGTCCGCACCGCCGCCGGGTTGCTGAGTTCGTGCCAGGTCACCACGTCGGGCATGGTGTCCGCCGCGATGGCGTGGCGCAGAAAGCCTTCGACCTCGGGGAACAGGATGCTGGTGTTCGGCCCCGCGATCCGCGCGCCGGGCAGTTCCTGGCGGATCATCCGCACCGCCCGGTCCCAAGCGTTGTTGAAGGCGGTCGGGTCCTTCTGCCACTTCACGCCGTTGCAGCTCTTGGGACCGTCGGCGAACATGTTGCCGTCGGGCTCGTTATAGGGGACGAAGACGATCCGGTCGCGATAGCGCTTGGCCATGCCCTTCACCTGGCGGACCTGGGCGCGCAACTGCTCGATGTAGTGCGCGACCGATTGCGCGCAGTCGCCGGTCTTCCAGTTGTACGGGAATTCGCGGTTGATATCGGTCATGTAGATATAGGTGTCGCCGCCCGACGCATCGGTCAGCAGGGTCGAGACCTCCAGCGCGTCGGCGCCGGGATGCTGCGGCCCGTCCTGCGCCTTGGTCGAGACGGTGCGAAGCCCGATCCCCTCGACCAGATTGGGATGCGGCAGCCGCGCATCGTACAGGCCATAGAGCGTCCCCGACGCGCCGCCATGGAACGCGCCCGTATCGCTGGCCAGATCGACGGTCAGCCGCTCCTGTGCGGAGGCGGCGATGGCGGTGGAACCGAGCAGCGTGGCGAACAACAGGCGAAGGGGCGAGGACATGGGGCGGGCTTTCGGCTGGAAGGTCATGCGGGGCGCTCGGCGGTCATGCGCGCGATCGTGGCGCGGTTCAGGATCAGGCGGGCGGCGGTTGCGGCGAGTGCGAGGTGCATCAGGCCGGGGATGATCGTCGACAGCGCGCGGATGCCGGTCAGCGACAGTGGCGTCTGGTTGCCCGCCCCCGCCTTGTACGACACGATGACCAGCACGCCGCTGATCAACACCCCCGCCAGCGCCCAGGCGAGTTTGACGAAGAACTGGTTGAAGGCGAAGCTCATGCCCGAGGAGCGCATCCCCAGCTTCCACTCGCCATATTGGTCGGCCAACTGGATCAGGGTGAAGTGCAGCGGCAGGGTGCAGCCCAGCACGATGCAGCACAGGCCGACCAGCACCAGCCAGAGCATCGGATAGCCGCCCGGCACGAAGAAGGCGGCGAAATGCCCCGCAACCAGGATCAGGTTCACCCAGACATAGACGGTCTTCACGTCGAACCGCCGAGTGAAGAAGGGCACGATCACCGAACCCATGAACCCGCCCGCCGTCGCGATGCCGAAGAACAGCGCCTGATAGGTGGTGTCGCCGCCCAGCACATAGGTGATGAAATAGAGCGCCGCGCCCCCCTTGGTATTGAAGATGCCGATCAGCAGCAGCGTCATGACGAAGGTCAGGCGCAACTGGTCGTTCTTCAACGTGGTGGCGATGGCGACCTTCAACGGTACTTCGGCACTGTCGGCGGCGACCACCCGCTCGCGCACGAACAGGAAGCAGATCAGGAACATCACCACGGCGGCCAGGCTGAGGATCGCCACTCCGTCGCGATAGCCGCGCGCGATGTCGGTGCCCCCCAACTGGCGGACCATGATCGGCAGTCCGACCGAAACGCAGAAGGAGGCGATGGCGACGAGCGCGAAGCGCACCGACTGGCACGCCACGCCCTCGCGCGCGCTGTCGGTCATGCGGGTGATGAGCGCGCAATAGGGGACGTTGTTGAGCGAGTAGGAGAAGGCGAGCAGGAAATAGGTGACGGCCGCATAGGCGACCTTGCCATCATAGCCGAGGTCGGGGGACTGGAAGGTCAGGAAACAGGCCAGGCCCACGGGGATCGCGGTCCACAGCAGATAGGGGCGGAACCGGCCCCAGCGGGTCGAGGTGCGGTCGGCCATGATGCCGATCAGCGGATCGGACACCGCGTCGAAGATGCGCAGCGACAGGAACAGGATGCCGACGATCCCCGGCGCCAGGCCGAAGACGTCGGTGTAATAGAAGGTCAGGAAATTGGCGATCAGCCCGGTGACGATCGTGCCCCCCGCATCGCCGAGGCCGTAGCAGAGCTTTTCGATGAACGGGATCGACGCCGCCTGACCGTCGGTCGGCTGCGATTCCGTCGCCCTTATGGCGTGGTCGGCGATCGATGCTGCCATTATCCTGTCCCTTATTCCCGGTTCGCCTTTTGACGATCCCGCCTTGTCATGTCCCGCGATCAGTTCCGCGCGTCGAAAGCATCCGCCACACCCGCACCGTCGCGCAGGAAGACGGGTATCCGCTCGACCGGGGCGGTGCAGGCGATGTCGCCGCCGCCCTCGATCCGCTCACCGGTCCAGGCGTCGCGCCAGAGGCCGCGGGGCAGATAGACGCTCCGCTCCGTCACCCCCGCCGCCGTCACCGGCGCGACCAGAATGTCGGGACCGAACATATATTGATCGTCCACCGCCCAGGCGCGCGGATCGTCGGGATGGTCGTAGAAGATCGGCCGCATCAGCGGATCGCCATGCTCATGCGCCGCCCGCATCAGCGACGCGACATAGGGGCGCAACCGCTCGCGCAGGGCGGCATAGTCGCGCAGGATCGCGAACACCGGCTCGCCGAAGCTCCATAGCTCGTTGCCCGCGCCCGTGTCGCACTGGGCGACGCCGTCGCGGAACGGCTCGGCGGGCGGGGTGATCGGATCGCGGTGACCGTGCATCCGCAGGATCGGCGTGAACACCGCCCATTGGAACCAGCGGATCATCAACTCGTGGAAGGCGGGATCCTCGACATGCCCGCCATGGAAGCCGCCGATATCGGTGGTCCACCAGGGAATTCCTGCCATCGCCATGTTGAGCCCGGCGCTCAGCTGGTTGCGCATCGCCTCGAACGAGGAATGGATGTCCCCCGACCAGACCAGCGCGCCGTAACGCTGGCTGCCCGCCCAGGCGCAGCGGACGAGGCTGACGATCTCCGTCTCGCCCTCGGCGCGGAGCCCGTCGTGAAAGGCCTGGGCGTAATGGAGCGGATAGGCGTTGCCGACCTCCAGCACGCTGCCCGCATGATAACGGTAATTGTCGAAGTCATAGGCGCTGTATTCGGGCTCGGCCTCGTCCAGCCAGAACAGCGCGACGCCCTTGTCGCGGTAGTTGCGCTTCGTGGTCTGCCACAGGAAATCGCGCGCGCCGGGATGGGTCACGTCGATGAAACGGGTATTGCCGAGGAATTCCTGCTGCACGTCGAGCCCGCGCATCGCGCGCACCAGATAGCCCTTCTCCGCCATTTCGGCATAGTTTTCCGAACGGTGATCGACCGTCGGCCAGACTGAGACGAGTAGTTCGGTCCCCATCGCCTTCAACTCGGCGGTCATCGCGGCGGGATCGGGCCATTCGCGCTCGTCGAAGCGCCAGTCGCCCTGCACCGGCCAGTGGAAGAAGTCGGCGACGATCACCGCCAGCGGAATGCCGCGCGCGTGATAGTCTCGCGCGACCGCCAGCAATTCGTCCTGCGTCCGGTAGCGCAGCTTGCTCTGCCACAGGCCCAGCGCATAGTCGGGCATCATCGGCACGGTGCCGGTGACGGCGGCATAGTTGCGCAGGATCTCGGCCGGAGCGTCGGCGGCGGTGATCCAGTAATCCACCTCGCGCGCCGCCCGCGCGGTCCAGGTCGCGCCATTGGCGGCGAAATGCACCTCGCCCACGGCGGGGATGTTCCACAACAGGCCATAGCCATGGCTCGACACGACGAAGGGGACGCTCGCCTGCGAATTGCGCTGCGCCAGTTCCAGGGTGCAGCCCGCCAGATCCAGATTGGGCTGTTGATACTGGCCCATGCCGTACAGCCGCTCGCCCGGCTTCGCCTCGAACCGGACGGTGATCCGCGCCACGTCGCCGGGCAGCGATTTGAACTCGCGCCCCGACAGGCCGAGCGCGCTGATCGTGCGGACCTCCTTTGTGCCGACCGTCCAAAATTGGCTGGTCGTGTCGCGCTGCCGCCACTTTTCCTCCAGCAGCACCTCGCCCCGTGCATTCAGGAAGCGGACGCGGCCCTGAAGATCGACTTCGGCGGTGATGCGGCCATGGGTGATGCGGGCGGTGCCGCCGTCGCGCGTGACGACCGGCGCGGACGGCGTCATATCCCTGGGGGCGTCGAGCAGTGCGCCGGCCCGCGCACCCCGATCGGGAAAGGACGATGCCCGCAGCCGCAGGCCATCGGGGCCATGTGCCTCGATGCGCAGCCAGTTGCCGTCATAGGCCCAGCCGATGGCACGAGTCTCCAGAACGAGCGTGTCCAAGCCCTATTTCCTCTCAACGCCATTCTGCGATGGCCGTAAACGTTTACGGATAATCGCTCCGACAAATGGTCCTGTCAATGCCTCTGTGGAATCAATGCCTCTTGTGTCGATCGCGCCACACCGCGATCACGGGCGCATGGACATACGCGAACTCGCCCATCATCTCGGCCTGTCGATCGGCACGGTGTCGCGCGCGCTGAACGACCGCAAGGACGTCAGCCCCGCGACGCGGCAGCGGGTGGTCGAGGCTGCGCGGGCCTTCGGCTATATCCCCAACCAGTCGGGCCGGACCTTGCGCAGCGGGCGGACGGGGACGGTCGGTTTCATGCTGACGCTGGAGCATGACAGCGCGATTCACGGCGACCCGTTCTTCATGGCGCTGCTGGAGGGATTGCAGAACGGGCTCGGCGAGCATGACCTGGACCTCGTCGTGCTGCTGGCGCGCAAGGGGGAGGACGGGCTGACCTTCCTGCGGCGGCATGTGTCGCGCCGCACGGTCGATGGCTGGGTGCTGTCCGGGACGCAGCATGACGATCCCCGGATCGCCTTCCTGCTGGACCAGGCCATCCCCTTCGTCGCGCTGGGGCGGACCGACACCGCGCGCGATTACGCCTGGATCGACCTGGATTTCGAAGGGGTGGTGAGCGAGGCGATGGCGCTGCTGATCGGGGCGGGGCATCGCCGCATCGGGCTGGTCGCGCCGCCCGCGACGATCAACAACAGCCATATCGTCGTGCAGCGCTATCGCGACGCGCTGGCGCAGGCGGGGATCGGCTTCGACCCCGCGCTGGTCCATCATGGCGAGACGGATGAGAGCGACGGCGAAGCGACCGCCAGCGAGTTGATGGCGCTCGCCGACCGCCCGACCGCACTGCTGCTGATGGGCGAGACCGCGCCGGTCGGGGCGTATCGCGCGTTGCGTCGGCTGGGGCTGGAGCCGGGGCGCGACGTGGCGGTGATCGGTCTGCGCGACAATCCCGCCTGCCGCGCGCTGTCGCCGGACCTGACCTGCTTCTCGCTGGAACTGGGCGATCTGGGCCTGGCGCTGGCCCAGGCGCTGGTCGCGATGCTGCCGGGGCATCAGCGCGTCGATGACCCGCCGGTCCAGACGCTGTGGAAGATGGCACTCCGCCTGGGGCAAAGCCACCTGACGCGTGGCCAAGCGCCGATCCCGATAGCCTGACGGGGAAAGGGACTGTCCGACAAATAAATCCTGCTTCGCAGGGGGCGGCCGGGGGTTCATATCGGCTGTTTTGCTATCCTCCACCGTGCTGAAGTCTTGAACGGGGAGGATCGGAACCGGTTTTTGGCCACCGGCAAATATATGTTGCGCCCGCCACCCGAGCATGGCTACCCATGGGAAAAATAGAATTAGTCGGAGAAGATCGGTGCGCCCATGCTGCCATGCCCCGTCGCGTCGCGACGTCCTTGCGACCGCCAGCATCGGTGCGCTGGCGACCGGATGGGGGGCGGTGATGCCCGCCGCCGCCTGGGCGCAGGCCAAGGCGATCAGCCCTGCCCCCGCCACGATGGTCCAGCCCTTCGACATGGCCGATGTGACGCTGGCGGACAGTCCCTTCCTCCATGCGCAGAAGATGACCGAGGCGTATCTGATGCGCCTGCAACCCGATCGGCTGCTCGCCAATTTCCGCACCAATGCCGGTCTGAAGCCCAAGGCGCCCGTCTATGGCGGCTGGGAATCGGAACCGATGTGGGACGAGATCAACTGCCATGGCCATACGCTGGGCCATTATCTGTCCGCCTGCGCGCTGGCTTACCGCGCGACCAAGGACAAGCGCTATCGCCAGCGGATCGACTATATCGCGAACGAACTGGCCGCGTGCCAGAAGGCGGCGGGTACCGGCCTGGTCTGCGCCTTCCCCAAGGGCCCCGCGCTGGTCGCCGCGCATCTGCGGGGTGAGCCGATCACCGGTGTTCCCTGGTATACGCTGCACAAGGTCTATGCGGGGCTCCGCGACTCGGTACTGCTGGCGGACAGCGCGCCGTCGCGCGCGGTGCTGATCCGGCTGGCCGATTGGGGCGTGGTGGCGACTCGGCCGCTGTCGGACGAACAGTTCGAGGCGATGCTGCAAACCGAATATGGCGGCATGAACGAGGTCTATGCCGACCTGTATTTCATGACCGGCAACGAGGATTATCGGGCGCTGTCCCGGCGTTTCTCGCAAAAGGCGGTGATGAACCCGCTGGTCAAGGGGCAGGATCATCTCGACGGGATGCACGCCAACACGCAAATCCCCAAGATCATCGGTTTCCAGCGTGTGTTCGAGGCGACCGGCGACGACCAGTATCGGAATGCGGCGGCGTTCTTCTGGCGGACGGTGGCGCATACCCGCGCCTTCGCGACCGGCGGCCATGGCGATGGCGAGCATTTCTTCGCCATGGCCGATTTCGACAAGCATGTGTTCTCGGCCAAGGGCTCGGAAACCTGCTGCCAGCACAACATGCTGAAGCTGACCCGCGCCTTGTTCCTGCACGATCCGCGCGCCGAATATGCCGATTATTACGAACGCACGCTCTACAACGGCATCCTCGCCTCGCAGGATCCCGATTCGGGGATGGCGACCTATTTCCAGGGCGCGCGGCCGGGGTACATGAAGCTCTATCACACCCCCGAAGACAGTTTCTGGTGCTGCACCGGCACGGGGATGGAAAATCATGTGAAGTATCGCGACTCGATCTACTTCCATGACGATCGCGCGCTCTATGTGAACCTGTTCATCCCCTCCAGCGTGACCTGGGCGGACAAGGGCGCTGTGCTGACCCAGGCGACCCGCTTTCCGGAGGCGGGGAACACCGAATTCCGCTGGAAGCTGCGCCAGCCGACCGAGCTGACGCTGAAACTGCGCCACCCGAAATGGAGCCGGGCCGCGACCCTGCTGGTCAACGGGGCCGAGGTCCAGCGCTCGGACAAGCCGGGCAGCTATGCCGACGTGACCCGGACGTGGAAGAGCGGCGACACGGTCGAATGGCGGATGGTCATGGAACCCGGCGTCGAAAGCGCCCCGGCCGCGCCGGACATCGTCGCCTTCACCTATGGCCCGCTGGTGCTGGCGGGCGCGCTGGGCCGTGAAGGGCTGGCGCCGGGCGCGGACATCATCGTCAACGAGCGCAAATATGGCGAATATAACGACACGCCCTTCCAGGCGCCGACCCTGTCGGGTGAGCCAGAGCAACTGACGAAGACGATCACGGCGACGGGCAAGCCATTGGAGTTCACCATCCCGGCGGCGGACGGACAGCCGGTCCGGCTGATCCCGTACCACCGGATCGCGCATGAACGCTATGCGACCTATTGGAAGCTGGCCTGATCGTCCGCACCGTCGCCCCGGCGAAAGCTGGGGCCTCTGGCGAGTGGAAGACCGATAGCGGCGAGAAATCCCAGCCTTCGCTGGGATGACGGTTGATAGGACAAGCCGCCCCGATCTTCGCCGGGGTGGTGCGGTTGAGTTGACGTCGGAACATGGTGGGCGATGACGGGCTCGAACCGCCGACATTCTCGGTGTAAACGAGACGCTCTACCAACTGAGCTAATCGCCCCCTTGGGGTAAGCCCCGCCTAATGCCGATGCGTTTTGCGTCTGGCAAGCCGCTTTTGCTGTCCAAACCCATTTGGTTCGTTTGTTGGATACAAACCCGCCTGCCATCGGTACATAACAGGAACATCGAGGGCGGGCACGACCGGGGGAGCGGTCGGGACCGGCTCGATGCTTCGAGGGGAGCGGGGATGGCCGGAACTGGGGAGGGCGCGCGGTGGACGCAGGCGCGGCGACGGCAATTCCTGGAGGCGCTGGCGGTCAGCGCCGATGCGGGGGTGGCGGCTCGGGCGGTGGGAGAGACGCTCGGGGCCGTCCTTTCGCTCAGGCGGCGCGACCGGGCCTTTGGCGAGGCCTGGGACCAAGCGATCGGGGCGGCCCATGCGCTGGTCGAGGAGGGGCTGCTGCGCCGGATGCTCGCCCTGTTGGCGGCCGGGGATGGGGAGGGAGGCGGAGAGGCCGGTGCGGGGACCACCGGCCTCTCCATCACCCCGCCGCTCCACGCGACCGAGGTGCAACTCTATTTGAAGCTGCTCGCACGCCGCGATGCGCTGGCCCAGGCGGGTGACTCGGGCAACGAGGCGGCGCGGGCGAGCGCGGCGGAAACCGATGCGGCGCTGGAACGCGCGCTCGATGGACTGGCGCGGCGGCGGTTGAAGGGGATGGCGTGATGGCGAGGGAGGATGCGGCGACGCGGCTCGCCACGCTGGCGATGCTGGAGCCGGGCGCGCGCGAACAGGCGCTGGCGGCTTTGACCCCGGCGCAGAAGCGCGAACTGGTCGAACGATGGGAATTATGGGCGCATGACGGACAGGTCGCGCCGCCGGGCGACTGGCGCGTGTGGCTGATCCGGGCGGGGCGTGGGTTCGGCAAGACCCGCGCCGGAGCGGAATGGGTGAGTGGCCTTGCCCGCGAGAATCCGGGGGCGCGGATCGCACTGATGGGCGCGACCCTGCGCGATGTCGAGCGGGTGATGGTGCGCGGCGAAAGCGGGCTGCTGGCGGTGGCGCGCAAGGGCGAGACGCCGAAGTGGATCGGCAGTCTGGGGCAGGTGCATTTCGCGTCGGGTGCGATCGGCTTCGCCTATTCGGCGGCGGCGCCCGAGGCGTTGCGGGGCCCGCAGCATCACGCCGCCTGGTGCGACGAACTGGGCAAGTGGAAGGGGGAGGCCGGATGGGACAATCTGATGATGACGCTCCGGCTGGGGGACTTTCCCCGCGTGCTGGTCACGACGACTCCGCGCGCGACGCCCTTGATGCGCAAGGTCATGGCGCTGCCCGATTGCGTCGAGACGATCGGGCGGACCAGCGACAATGCCCATCTGCCCGACAGCTTCCAGGAGGCGATGCTGGCGCAATATGGCGACACGCGGCTGGGGCGGCAGGAACTGGATGGCGAGATGGTCGACGATCGCGAGGGGGCCTTGTGGACCCGCGCGCTGCTCGACCGGCAGCGGGCCAAGACGGTGCCTGCGCTCGACCGGGTGGTGGTCGGCGTCGATCCCCCCGCGACCAGCAGCGGCGACGCCTGCGGGATCGTCGCGGTCGGGCTGGGGCGCGACGGCCATGGCTATGTGCTGGAGGACGCCAGCGAGGCGGGGCTGTCGCCCGAAGGCTGGGCGGCGCGGGTGGCGGGGTGTGCCCGACGCAACCGCGCGGACCGGGTGGTGGCCGAGCGCAACCAGGGCGGCGACATGGTGGAGAGCGTGTTGCGCCTCGCCGATCCGACCCTGCCAGTGCATCTGGTCTATGCCTCGATCGGTAAGGCGGCGCGGGCGGAGCCGGTGTCGTTCCTCTATGCACAAGGGCGGGTGTGGCATTCGCGCGGTTTCCCCGCGCTGGAGGACGAACTGTGCGGGCTGGGCGTGGCGGGGGCCTATGAGGGGCCGGGCCGTTCGCCCGACCGGGCGGATGCCTTGGTCTGGGCGCTGACCGAACTGATGCTGTCGGGGCGGGGGCCGCCGGGGATACGGAATTTGTGAGGGCAATCCTCCCCGGCACGGGGAGGGGGACCGCCGCGGAGCGGTGGTGGAGGGGGATCGCCGCTGGGGACGTCCTGTGTGGAAGCCCCCTTCCGTCAGCGCTGCGCGCTGCCACCTCCCCGTACCGGGGAGGAGCATAGAGGAGATTCGATCATGAGGATGTTCGGTCGCAAGACCGGGCGGGGGGCCGCGCGTCCTTTGCTCGGGTTGGGCTTGGCCCGGTCGGGGGTGCCGCTGACGGGGGCGGCGCCGTCCTATGAAAGCCAGGTGCGCGAGGGCTATCTGCGCAACCCCGTGGCGCAACGCGCGGTGCGGATGGTCGCGGGCGGACTGGCGGAAGCACCGCTCAGCGCCTCGCATCCCGAGCTGGTCGCGCTGGTCGCGGCGCGGAGCGAGGGGCAGGCGCTGCTGGAGACGGTCGCGACGCATCTGCTGCTGCACGGCAATGCCTATGTGCAGATCCTGCGCGATGCGGAGGGGGAGGTCGCCGAGCTATTCGCGCTGCGGCCCGAGCGGGTGACGATGGAACTGGACGCGAGCGGCTGGCCCGCCGCGTTCCTCTACCGCGCGGGCGGACGGGTGACGACATTGCCGGTCGATCCGGTGCGCCCGCAGGTCGTGCACCTGAAAAGCTGCCACCCGCTCGACGATCATTATGGGCTGGGCTGTCTGGGCGCGGCGGCGGGGGCGATCGCGATTCACAATGCGGCCGCCGCCTGGAACCGGGCGCTGCTGGACAATGCGGCGCGGCCTTCGGGGGCGCTGGTCTATGATCCGGGTGACGGCTCGACCCTGACCCCGGACCAGTTCGAGCGGTTGCGCGCCGAGATGGAGGGCTTTGCCGGAAGCGGCAATGCCGGGCGTCCGCTGCTGCTCGAAGGCGGGCTCAAGTGGCAGGCGATGAGCCTGACCCCGGCGGAACTCGACTTCATCGCGGCAAAATCCTCGGCGGCGCGGGAGATCGCGCTGGCCTTCGGGGTGCCGCCGATGCTGCTCGGGCTGCCGGGTGACAATACCTATGCCAATTACCGTGAAGCGAACCGCGCGCTGTGGCGACAGGCGATCCTGCCGCTGGCCGGCGCGATCCTGAGCGGCCTTTCGCAGGGGCTGGCGGGCTGGTTCGAGGGGGCGAGCCTGTCGGTCGATGTGAACCGCGTCACCGCGCTGGCCGAGGAGCGTCAGATGCTGTGGCAGATGGCGGCGGGGGCCGACTTCCTCGATCCGGCGGAGAAGCGCCAGATGGTCGGCCTGTCATGAGCGGCGACGTTCTGGCGCGGCTGCTGGCGCAGGCGGCGGATAGTGGTGCCGATCTCGTGACCTTGCGCGCGGTGGCGGAGGAAGCGGGGGAACTCGGTGCGACGCGCGCGCTGACCCGGCTGGGCCTGTCGGACGCGGATGCGGCGGGCGATGTCGCGGAACTGCGCGAACTGCTGTCGGCGTGGCGCGAGGCCAAGTCGTCGGTGTGGAAAAGCGCGGTTGGCTGGGTGACCCGGTTGCTGGGCGCATTGCTGCTGGCGGGGATCGCGATGCGGCTGGGGATGGAGGACTGGCTGAAATGAGCCTGAGCTTCACCGGCTATGCCGCGATCTGGGACCGGATGGACCGGGCGGGCGACGTCATGCGGCGCGGGGCCTTCGCGGGTGCGCCTCTGGTGCCGCTGCTCTGGCAGCACCGGGGGGAGCCGATGGGCCGCATCACCACACTGGCCGAGGACGATAGCGGCCTCGCGGTCGAGGGGGTGGTCGAGGACCCGGCGCTCGCCGCTTTGGTCCGCTCGGGCGCGGTTGCGGGGCTGTCGGTCGGATACCGGCCGCGCGTCGTCCATCAGGGGGCCGCCCGCGCGATCCTGTCGGCCGAGCTTCTCGAAATCAGTCTGGTGACGGTGCCGATGCAGCCGCTCGCCCGCGTGATTCACATTTCTACCAAGGGGGATTGATATGGACGTGATCGTAAGACCCGTGCTGGACGGCGCGGCGAGCAAGACCGATGGCGCGTTCGGCGGCTATGTGCGCAGCGGCACCACCGTCGAGTTGAAGGCCTTTACCGGCACCACC
Organism: Sphingomonas sp. 2378; assembly: GCF_038084995.1. NCBI lineage: Bacteria > Pseudomonadati > Pseudomonadota > Alphaproteobacteria > Sphingomonadales > Sphingomonadaceae > Sphingomonas > Sphingomonas sp. 2378. Next base: position 119,810 of record NZ_JAXCMJ010000002.1, on the reverse strand, counting down.
GGCGACAGCGGCGGCTTCGCCGTGCCGCGTGAGATCGACGCGACCATCGCCTCGGTGCTGAGGAACGTCTCGCCGATCCGCGGCATCGCCAATGTGGTGAGCGTGGGGTCGGCGGGCTATCGCAAGCTGGTGACCACCGGCGGCACGCCCTCGGGCTGGGCGAGCGAGACGGCGGCGCGGCCCGAAACGGCGACGCCCAGCTTCGTCGAACTCGCGCCGCCGATGGGCGAACTCTACGCCAATCCGTCGGCCAGCCAGGCGATGCTGGACGATGCGGCCTTCGATGTGGAGGGCTGGCTCGCGGGCGAGATCGCGACCGAGTTCGCGCGCGCCGAGGGCCAGGCTTTCATCAACGGCTCGGGCGTCAACCGGCCCAAGGGGTTCCTGGCCAACGCCATCTCGACCGCCAAGGACGGCGCGCGCCCGTTCGGCACGCTGCAATATCTGGCGACCGGCGCGACGGGGGCGTTCGGGGCGAAGCCGGAGGAGCGGCTGCTCGATCTGGTCCAGAGTCTGCGCGCGCCGTATCGCCAGGGCGCGTGCTTCGTGATGAATGCGGCGACGTCGGCCAGCATCCGCAAGATGAAGACGACGGACGGCCAGTTCCTCTGGGCACCCGGCCTGGCGGCGGGGCAACCCGCCAACCTGCTCGGCTATCCGGTAATCGAGGCGGAGGACATGCCCGACATCGCGGACAATGCCTGCGCCATCGCCTTCGGCAATTTCCAGGCGGGCTATCTGATCACCGAGCGCGCGGAAACTGCGATCCTGCGCGATCCGTACAGCAACAAGCCGTTCGTGACCTTCTACGCCACGCGGCGGGTCGGCGGCTGTGTCAGCGACTCGGAGGCGATCAAGCTGATGAAGTTCGCGACGAACTAAATCGCTGAAAAATCGGGGCAGCCGGCAGGAGGCTGCCCCGTAGTTCAGGGAGGATGCCGAACCCGGCCGGGGGAAGGGCCGGGCCGACATCGCCGATGCCCAAGGGGGAGGCGGGCAGCGGCTGGCCGAGTCTCTGCTCCCCAACTGTGACGCCCGTGTGTCGGACCTGTCGCAACTTGTATCGGTGAAGGAGAATTCATGATGAGCGGGACGATGGACCCCATGCCCGCAGCGACGGTCACGGCGGCGGCGGGTGCGGCCCGTGCGCTGTTGCGGCTGGAGGATGGCAATGAGGCCGCGCTGCTCGAACGGATCGCGGGCGTGGCGCTGGGGCTGGCCGAATCCTTTTGCGGGCAGGTGCTGATTCAGCGGATCGTCGAGGAACGCTTGCCGGGTGCGCCGGAGTGGCAGGCGCTGTCGGCGACACCGGTGGTCGCGATCCTGTCCGGCGGCGAAGGCGAGATCGACCGCGACGGGCGCGGCTGGGTCCGGGCGGGGGAGGCGGTGACGGTGCGGTATCGCGCGGGGCTCGCCGAGGGCTGGGCCGACCTGCCGCCCGAAATCGCGCACGGGGTGGTGATCATGAGCGCGCATCTGTTCGACAATCGCGATGCCGCCGCCGTGCCGCCCGCCGCTGTGGCCGCGCTGTGGCGACCCTGGCGGCGGATGCGGCTCGACAGCCCGAGGCGGGCATGACCGCGCGGGAGGCCCTGCGGGCCGGGCTGATGAGCGCCCTGCACCCTGTGTTGCAACCGCTGGCGGTGAGCCTGTTCGACGCCGTGCCCGTCCGGGCCAGCGTGCCGCAGGCGGTGCTGGGCGAGCCGACCGACACCGACTGGAGCGCGGCGGGGATCGAGGGGCACGAACTCCGCGTCACCCTGACCCTGGTCGATGAGGGCGAGCGGCCTCTTCGACTGCGTAGCGCGATGCAGGCGGTGGAAGGATGCGTGCTTTCGGATGCGCTGGCCGATGGCTGGCGGGTGGCGGGGTGGACCGTGATGGCGACCCGCATGGCGAAGACGGGCGCGCGCTGGACGGCGAGCGTCGAGTGGCGCGCCCGGCTGTGGCGCGTGGGGCAATAGGGAGCAAACGGACATGGCAATCGAAAAGGGAAGCGCCTTTCTGCTCAAGATCGGCGACGGGGCGGAGCCGCCCGCCTTCGCCACGATGGCGGGGCTGCGCACGACGCAACTGTCGATCAATGGCGAGACGGTGGTGGTGACCAACAAGGATTCGGGCGGCTGGCGCGAATTGCTGTCGGGCGCGGGCGTGCGGCATGTCAGCGTCGCTGGCGCGGGCGTCTTCACCGGATCGGCGGCGGAGGCACGGATGCGCGGCCATGCGCTGGCGGGGACGATCGAGAGCTATCGGTTGAGCTTCGAGAGCGGCGGGTCGATGACCGGGCGGTTCCTGGTGTCGCGGCTGGATTACAGCGGCGATTTCGGGGGCGAGCGGACCTACACGCTGGCCCTGGAAAGCTCCGGCCCGGTGGTGGCGGCATGAGCGTGGGCGCGAACCCGGTGCGGGGCGAGGCTCCGTTGCGCGTCGGCGGTGCGGAACTGGTCGTGCGACCCAGCTTCCAGGCGCTGGTCGCGGCGGAGGGCGAACTGGGCCCGCTGTTCGAACTGGTCGAGCGGGCGGGCGAGGGCAAGCTGTCGCTGGGCGAGGCGGCGACGCTGATCTGGCATTGCCTGCGCGAGGTGCCCGAGGGGCTGAGCCGCGAGCAGTTGGGCGAGGCGCTGGTCGAATTGGGGCTGGCGGCGCTGGCGCCGGTGCTGCGGCAATTGCTGCGCCAGATATTGGGCGGGCGGTGACCTTCGCCGAGGAGGCGGGGCGGCTGGCGGGGATGGCGGGGGCGGTGCTGGGCTGGTCGCCCGACCGCTTCTGGCGCGCCACCCCGGCCGAGATCCACGGCGTCGTGACGGCGATGGCGGGGCGGCCCGAGGGCGATCCGCCTTCGCCCGCCACGCTCGCCCGGTTGCGGGAGATGTATCCGGATGGATGAACAGGAAATCGCACCCCGCATCGACATGCGGGGCTTCGCCGCCGATATGGCCGCGATGCGCGGCGAATTGTCGCAAGGGCTGGGCGACGCCGCCGAACGGGGCGCGCGCAGCGTCGAGGGCGCGCTGCTCCGCGCCGCCCGGACCGGCAGGTTCGGCTTCGAGGAATTGAAGGCGACGGCGCTGACGGCACTGGATTCGATCGCGCGCGCCGCCTTGCGGGAGGGCGTGGCGGCGGCCGGTGGCGGCGAAGGGCTGGTGCGGCTGATCGGCGGATTGCTGTCGGGATCGCCGGGGCGTGCGACCGGCGGGCCGGTATCGCCCGACCGCCCCTATCTGGTCGGCGAACGCGGGCCGGAATTGTTCGTGCCCACCAGTAGCGGGCGGGTGGAGACGCTGAGCCCCGGTGGGGCCCCACGCGACGTGCGGGTGGCGATCACGATCAACGCCGCGCCGGGCGAGGCGGGGGGCGTGCTGCAACGCTCCAGCCGACAGGTGGCGCGGGCGGTCCGGGCGGCGCTGGCGGAGGACTGAGGGCGGGGATGCCCCTCCACCACGCCCTTCGGGCGCGGTCCCCCTCCCCATCGGAGATGGGGAGGATTTGGAAACGCCATTCCGCCCCAAGCTCGGCTTGGGGAGGGGAACCGCCGGGCGTCAGGCCGGTGGTGGAGGGGCAGGAGCCTCGACATCTGGGAGACGAACTCCATGCAATATTGCCTGCACAGCGAACGCCGGGACCAGCGGAGCGATACGCTGTCGCGCTTCGACCCGCGTTACTGGACGGTCGATTTTCCGCGCCCGATGATGGCGGCGGTGGTGGCGACCGCGCCCGATGCCTTGCGGGTCGATACGGTTTTCTACCGGACCGACGATCTGGCGGGCCTCATCTGGGAATCGGCGGACCGGCACGACCACCCATTGCTCCGCTATGAGACGGGGCGCGACTATCGCGAGTGCCGGTTGCGGTTCCGCTGGCGCTCGGGCGGGATGAAGCCGCTGGATGCGGTGCACGGCCCGACGCTGACCATCGAGGGGCGAGATGCGGACGGCAAGGCGCGCGCCTGGTATGTCCGGCTGTGGAATTATGCGACCGGGACGCCCGAGGATGCGGAGATCGTCATCGACTTCGCGAATCTGACGGGCGGGTTCAAGTTCCCCGAGGATCGCGATCCGGTCTGGGCGGGGGATGTCGACCGGATGTTCGTTTCGCTGGTTGCGCCCGGCTATGACGCGCATGCGGGATTTCTGGCCCAGCCGCAGGAAGGCTGGGTCGAGATGACCGGCATCGCCTGCGACGGACCGGGATCGGTGATCGGCGTCGGGGCGGCGGTGCTGCCCGAACAGGGGTTCGCAATCGCGAGCGGCTATGACGACAGCTATCACCTGACGCCGCAGCGTTTGCTGCGCAACATGCTGCACCTCGGCTATCGCGGAGACATCATCCATTATGTCGGCATGAGCCATTATTTCCGGCTCGAGCGACTGGGTGACGGGCTGTATGTCAGCCTGGCGGGCGGGGTGATGAACGCGGCATGCGCGGCATGGCATCGCGGCTTTGCGGCGGAGGCCAAGGCGCTGGGCCAAGACCTGATCTGGTCGCTCTCCTATGAACTGTTCGATGCGCATTGCTGGAACGACTGGAAACAGCGTTCGGCGGACGGCGCGCCCGCGCTGACCGGCTGGTCGCCGCCTTCGACGCTGCTCAGCCCGGCGCATTCGGGCGCGATGGCCTATCTGCGAGCGGTGGCGCAGGCGTTTCTGGCGATCGGTCAGGCGGCGGGGCTGGCGCCGAAATTCCAGGTCGGGGAGCCCTGGTGGTGGGTGCGGCCGTCGGATGGTGCGCCGTGCCTGTACGATGCGGCGGCGGTGGCGGCCTTCGCGCCGGTGCCGATGGCAAGCATGACGGGGCCGAAAAGCCAGGCACAGCGCGACACGCTCGACCGGGCGGGGGCGTGTCTGGCGGCTTCGACGGCGGCACTGTGCGCGGCGGCCAAGGCAGCGGCGCCGGGCTGCGTCACCCATCTGCTGACCTATCTGCCGACGATACTCGACCCGCAGGCCCCCGAAGCGAAGCGCGCCAATATGCCGGTCGGCTGGGCGAGCCCGGCCTTCGATGTGTTGCAGCTAGAGGATTATGACTGGGTGACGGCGGGCGACACCGCCTCGACCCGCAAGGGCGTGGCGCTGGCCGAGGCTCGGCTCGGCTATCCGCCCGCGCGCCAGCATTATCTGGCGGGCTTCGTGCTGCGCGCCGATCAGCGGGGGCAATGGGGCCGGATCGCTGAGGCGGCGCAGGTGGCGCGCGAGCGGGGCGTCGCCGCGGCGTACCTGTGGGCGATGCCGCAGGTGATGCGCGACGGCTTCGTCTGTTGGGAGGGGGAAGACGATATGCAGGCTTTCGACGATATACTCTTCCCCCTGGCGCTGGGGCGCGAGGCGGAGGTGACGCCCGGTTTCTCCACCGCGATCCTGACCGGCGCGGGCGGGCGGGAAGCGCGCAATGCCGCCTGGGCGGAGGCGCGGACGACCTATGATGTCGGACCCGGCATCCGTTCGGCGGAGGACGTCGCCCGGCTGCTGGCCTTCTTCCGGGCGCGAATGGGACCGGCACGGGGCTTTCGCCTGCGCGATCCGTTCGACAGCACCGGCACCGAGGAGCGCGTCGGCACCGGCGACGGCACCACGCGCCGGTTCGCGCTGGTCCGTCACTATGACGATCAGGTGCGGCGGATCACCCGCCCGCTGGCGGGTAGCGTCTCGGTGAAGGTGGCGGGTGCGGGTGTGACGGATTTCGTCGTCGAGCCGGGCGGCTGGCTGTTGCTGGACACCGCGCCCGCGCCAGGCACGGCGATCACCGCCAGCTTCACCTTCGACGTGCCGGTCCGCTTTGCCGAGGATCGGTTGAGCGCGACGCTGGCCGGGTTCCGGGCAGGGGCGGTGCCCTCGGTCCCGCTGGTCGAGGTGCGGGAGGCATGAGCGCCGACACGGTCACGACATGGGTGCTGTGCTGGCGGATCGACCGGCGCGACGGGGTGACGATCGGGCTGACCGGGCATGATCATGACCTGTGGATCGACGAACTCCGCTACCGCGCCGCGCCCGGCCTGGCGCCGAGTGCGATCCTGCGCGGTGATGGGCTGGACCCCGATCTGATGGAGGCGACGGGCGCGCTGACCAGCGACGCGATCGCCGAGCGCGACCTGCTGGCCGGTCGCTGGGACGGGGCGAGCGTGGCGGCGTTCGCGGTCGACTGGACCGGCGAGGCCGCACCCGTGCCGCTGGGGCAGGGCGTGATCGGCGCGGTGCAACTGGGCGAGGGAGGCTTCACCGCCGAACTGCGCGGCATGGGCGCGCTGCTCGACCAGCCGGTGGCGGAGGAAACCTCGCCCGACTGCCGCGCTTCGCTGGGCGACCGGCGGTGCCGGGTGGGGATGGCGGGGCGGCGGCGCTTCGCGCGCGTCGCGGCCTGGGATGGCGAGGTGATGCTGACCCTCGACACCGCCGAGCCGGTCGCCAATGCCTATGGCCAGGGGCGGCTGATCTGGTTCGGCGGGGCCAATACCGGGCTGGAGAGCGCGGTCGCGCGGTCGGAGGGGAACCGGCTGAGGCTCTCCGCCACGCCCGCCTTCGCCATCGAGGGCACGCCGCTGATCGAACTGGTCGAGGGATGCGACAAGCGGCTGGAGACCTGTCTGTCGCGCTTCGCCAATGCCGTGAATTTCCGGGGCGAGCCGTTCCTGCCCGGCATCGACCTGCTCACCCGCTATCCCGGCGCATGAGGGGCGTGGAGGCGGCGGCGCGGGCGCTGGTCGGTGTGCGGTTCCGGCTGCACGGGCGCGATCCGGTGCATGGCCTCGACTGTGTCGGGCTGGTCGCGGCGGCGACCGGGCGGGATGCGCCGACCGGCTATGGCTGGCGGAGCGGTGACGCGGGGCCGGTGTCGGCGCTGCTCGATGCGCAGTTCCCGCGGGGAGAGGACGCGCCGGGCGCGGTGATGCTGCTGCGTGCCGGGCCGGGACAACTGCACTTGGCGATCCGGGTGAGCGACGGGATCGTCCATGCCGATGCGGGGTTGCGCCGCGTCGCCTGGCGGCCGGGCGCGCCGCCCTGGCCGGTGCTGGGATATTGGAAGGGGGAGGGGTAATGGCGACCTTGGTGTTGGGCACGGTGGGCCGTGCGCTGCTGGGGCCGGTGGGCGGCGCGATCGGCGCGCTGATCGGCAACCGGGTGGATCATGCCGTGCTGGGCTCGCCCCGGCGACAGGGGCCGCGCCTGGCCGAGCTGTCGGTTCAGACCTCCAGCTATGGCACGCAGGTGCCCGCCATCTTCGGCACGATGCGCGTGGCGGGCCCCGTCATCTGGGCGACCGATCTGGTCGAGTCGCGCGGCATCTCCGGTGGGGGCAAGGGGCGGCCGAGCACGGAAAGCTACAGCTATTCCGCCAATTTCGCGGTCGCTTTGTCGGGGCGGACGATCCGGCGCGTCGGGCGCATCTGGGCCGATGGCCGCCTGCTGCGCGGGGAAGCGGGCGACTTCAAGGTCGCGACCGGCTTTCGCCTCCACACGGGTACCGAGGACCAGCCGGTCGATCCGCTGATCGCCTCGGTCGAGGGGGAGCGCGCCTCGGCCTTTCGGGGGCTCGCCTATGCGGTGTTCGAGGGGCTGGCGCTGGCCGAGTTCGGCAACCGGATTCCCCAACTCACCTTCGAGGTGGAGGCGGATTCGGCGCCCTTGTCCTGCGGCGCGATCGCGCAAAGCCTCTCGCCATGGGTGCGGTCGGGCGATGGCGGCACGATGGTCGGCGGCTTCGCCGCGAGCGGGGGGAGCGTGCGCGCGGTGCTGGCGATGCTCGCCGATATGAGCGGCGGGCAATGGGTGGCGGAGGGCAGCGGCCTCCGCCTCGCCGTGCCCGGCCCCGCCGCCGCCCCGACCGTCATCCGGGATGAGGGGATGGGCGCACAGGGCCCCGGACGGCGCGGTCAGCGCGAGGTCGCGGCGGAGGCGATCCTCCCGGCCAGCGTCACCGTCGCCCATTACGATCCGGCGCGCGACTATCAGATCGGGATGCAGCGCGCGCGACGCGCCGACGGGGTGCGGGACGAGCGGCTGGACCTGGCCGCCGCGCTCGATGCCGCCACGGCGCGGACGCTGGCCGAGGACCGGCTGGCACGCAAACGGGCCGAGCGGGTGCGGCGGACCGTCACGCTCGGCCCCGATGCGCTGGCCATCGCGCCCGGCGGCCTGGTCACGATCGCGGGTGAGGCGGGACGCTGGCGCGTGGTCGAGGCGGCGTGGGAGGCCATGGCAGTGCGGCTGACCTGCGTGCCGGTCGGGCATGTCGGGCCGATGCTGGCGGCGTCGCCGGGGCGGATCGCGCGGGCGGCGGACCTGACCATCGGGGCGACGCGGCTGATCGCCTTCGAGGCGCCGCCGCTGACCGACGACCTGCTGTCCGCCCCGCGCCTGACCGTCATCGCGGCGGGCGGGCCGGGATGGCGGCAGGCGAACCTCGCCTATAGCCTGGACGACGGGGCAAGCTGGACCGCGATCGGCACCACCGCGCTGCCGGGCGTGATCGGAAGCGTGACGGCGGTAACGCCGGGCGGTGGCACCACATCGTTGATCGACCGGCGCGGGGCGTTCGTGGTCACGGTGGCGGAGGATCTGGCCGATGCCGATGCGGCGGCGATCGAGGCGGGGGCCAATCTCGCCTGGATCGGCGGCGAGCTGATCCAGTTCGCGCGGGCCGAGCCGCTGGGCGACCGGCGCTGGCGATTGCGCGAGTTGCGGCGTGGCCTGCGCGGGACCGAGGCGATGATCGGGCAGGCGGTGGCGGGAATGCCCTTCGCGCTGATCGCGGCGGAGGCGGTACGGACCATCGACGTGCCGATGACCGCGCTGGGCGGTCGTGTCCGCTTCCTGGCCCATGGCGTGGCGGACGGCACCGAGGGGGTGCAGGCGGTGGCGGAGGTCACCGGTCGTTCGATCCTGCCGCCCGCCCCCATCGGATTATGGAGCCGCCGGGATGCGGACGGCCACGTCACCCTGGGCTGGACCCGGCGAAGTCGGCTCGGATGGCGCTGGCTCGACCGGGTCGATGCGCCGCTGGGCGAGGAGGCGGAGCGCTATCGCGTGACCCTGGGCGACCGGGAGGCGATCGTCACCGCCCCCGGCTGGACCGGCATGGCCAGCATGGGGGAGCGGGTGACGGTGCGGCAATTGGGGACCTGGGGCGCGTCGGCGCCGCTGGCCGGATTCGTGGGAGAGAATTGAGATGACGGGAGAAACGCCGCGCTGGACGCTGCCGCTGCTGACCGCGGGACAGGCGCAGAAGGAGATCACCCATAACGAGGCGCTGACCCTGCTGGACATGGTGGTGCAACCCTGTGTCGAGGCGGTGGGCCTCGACACCCCGCCTGACGCGCCCGTGCCGGGCCAGGCCTGGGTGGTCGGCGACCAGCCGGTGGCGGCGTGGAAGGACCGTGCCGCGATGCTGGCCGGATGGACCGAGGGCGGCTGGCGATTTCTCCCGCCGCGCCAGGGGCTTTCGGTGTGGAACAAGGCCGAACAATGCCGATCCGATTGGGACGGGACGGCATGGCGGACGGGGCGCGTCGTCGCGCGCGAATTGACCGTGAACGGTAAAAAAGTTTTGGGCGCGCAACAATCCGCCATCGTCCAACCGGATGGAGGGCAAGTCATTGATATAGAGGCGCGTTATGCGCTGAACGCGGTCATCTCGGCGCTGCGGAGCCATGGATTGATCGCCTCGGACTGACGAAATTCCTGTGCCTTTAATGCCACAGTGCCGGGCTTTTGTTTGCTTGCGTGGAAACCAACACGTCGATAGTGGGTTTGCGCTGTCCGTAGTGACAACCAAGAAAGGGGACTATGATGCGGAAGCTTGCCATTGTTCTGGCACTCGCCTCCACCGCTCTGGCTTCGCCTGCCCTCGCCCGCGACAAGTCGTGGTACGTTGGCATCGAAGGCGGCGGGATGATCGTCGAGGACATCGATTATGATGTCACCGGCACGCGCACCGGCGTGGCCACCGTCGACCATGACTATGGTTATGACGTTGACGCCGTGATGGGTTACGACTTCGGTGGTTTCCGTCTGGAAACCGAAGTCGGCTATCGCCGCGCGACCGTCGACAGCTTGACCTCAAACACGGCGATCAACACTGGTATTGGTGCAGGCACCGTTCCGGGCGCTACCTACGACTATGCCGGTGGTTCCACCTCGGCGCTCAGCTTCATGCTGAACGGCTTGCTGGACTTCGGTGCCGATGACGGCATCCAGGGCTTCGTCGGCGGCGGCGTCGGCGTCGCGCGCGTCAAGGCGAACTACGCCCTGAACAACCGCGCCGACTTCCTGAACGACTCGGACACCGTGTTCGCGTGGCAGGCTCTGGCGGGCATCCGTGCGCCGCTGACCGACCACATCGACGCGACGCTGAAGTATCGCTTCTTCAACGCCGAGAACGTCAAGCTGGTCGACGTCGCGAACAACACGTTCGACGGCCGTTTCCGTTCGCACTCGATCCTGGGTGGCGTGGCGTACAATTTCGGCGAACCGGCAGCTCCGCCGCCCCCGCCGCCGGCTCCGGAGCCTGTGCAGTGCTCGCCGGGTCCGTTCATCGTGTTCTTCGAATGGGACAAATCGGACGTCACCCCGGAAGCAGCGTCGATCCTCGACAACGCGATCACCCAGTACCAGAGCTGCGGCAATGCCCGCGTGATGGTTGCGGGCTACACCGACACGTCGGGTACGCCGCGCTACAACCAGGGTCTGTCGCAGCGTCGCGCCGACGCGGTGAAGGCGTACATGACGTCGCGTTCGATCCCGGACGGCACGATCACGACCGAGGCGTTCGGCGAGCAGCGCGACAAGCTGCGCGTTCAGACCGCGGACGGCGTCCGCGAGGTCCAGAACCGTCGCGTCGAAATCACCTACGGTCCGGGCGCTGGCCAATAAGCCACGCTCAGCCAAGGCTGATGACGAAAGAGGGAGGTCGGCGAAAGCCGGCCTCCTTTTTCTTTGGGGCCATATGTGGTGGTCACCCGTCATGCGGCGCTACGCCCGCATGCTTGATCGGTTTCGATAGCGTTGCAGGAACCCATGTCGAATTCGGCGAGGTCGGTCCTGCGCAAACCTTCCGCAAGATCGTTCGCCCGCCGCAACGAGCCGTTATCCCCGCCGCCCTGACGCCAATAGCCGCTCAATAGCGACGGATTCACACTTTCTTGGTATCTGTCCACTATGGACAGGGATTGGATGTGAAAGGAATCTCATGGCGCGGGCGGGCCCGGATTATAAAAGCCGGGAGGCGCGCCGACAGGTTCTGATCCCCTGCCGCATCAAGTCCGTGCGGGGCTGGGGCGATGCGTGCATTCACAATGTCTCGTCGCGCGGCATGATGCTGGCGAGCGACGACCCCTTGCAGGCGGGCGAATATGTCGACATCCGTCGCGGCCGTCAGGTCGTGATCGGCCGCGTCATCTGGCGGCGGGACCGCTTCTCCGGCATCCGGACCCAGGATAGGATCAGCGCCGACGCGCTGGTCAACGAACCGCGTCTGGAGGGCAAGCCCGCCGCGCTCGCGTCCGGCGGCGATCGTCGCGACGCACCGCATCGCATGGTCAGCGAAATCGACGCCGCGCGCCGTATGGAGCGAAGCCGCTCCATATCCAGCGCGCTGCAATTCGGCGCGCTCTGCCTGTTCGGTCTGGCCGCCGCCGCGACGATTGCGGTCCAGGTCGGGCATATGCTCGCCGCGCCCAGTGCCCGGATTCAGCAGGCGCTGGCCGACGCAGCGAATCTTCCCCGCTGACCCCCGGGTTCAGCCCTGATCCGGTTCCGCGAGCGCGGCGACCAGCCAATCGGGGCGCAAGGCGTCACCCAGCGACTCGACCCGGCGATGCTCGACCATCAACCCCAGCGCGGGATAGGTGGCGCGGGTCCGGTCTCCACTTTCTCCCAGTGGCGCGACGACCAGCCGCCGATTGACCTTCGACCGATGGTGCATCCGCGCCGTATTCTCCTGCCCGACATAGCAGCCCTTGGTGAAGCTGACGCCGTTCAGCTCGCGCGCATTGCACTCCAGCCATAGCGTCTCGCCCGAGCCCAGTTCGCCCACGCCTTCCGTCACGCCCAGCGACAGGCGATGCGCGGTCCACCCGTTCGCCGCCTCGCCCGCCGGGGCCAGCCAGCGCTTGCCCAGCGCCGCCAGCCGGGGGTCGTCGGGGCGGTCGGGGGCATCCAGGCTCCAATGCACCGCCAGATCGTCCACCGGCGTGATGGTGATCGCCCGTCGCAACCGATAGATGGTCAGCCGCCGGGCGAGGGCGTCGGCCTGATCCGCTTCCGCATCAATCAGTACCGCCTCGCCATCGGCCCAGAGGAAGAAGTCGAACAACGCCTTGCCCTGCGGCGTCAGCAGTCCGGCCCAACGGGGAGCATCCGGCTCCAGCCCCAGCACATCCTGGGTCAGCAGCCCTTGCAGAAATCCACGCACATCCTCGCCGCCTACGCGGATCAGGCGGCGGTCGGCCAGGGTCGTGCCGGGCGTGCTTCCGGAGGCGGTCGTCGGGGTGGTATCGCTCATGCGGGCAAGGTAGGAGGGCACGACCATTCGCGAAAGGCCCGTTTGTCATGACCTTCGACCTGCTTCTCTCCGGCGGCACCGTTCATACCCCCGGCGGCCCGGTTCGCGCCGATATCGGCGTGCGGGACGGGCGGATCGTGGAGATCGGGGCGAAAGGCGATGCGGGCCGCGTGATCGACTGTACCGGGCTCGACATCCTGCCCGGCGTGATCGACAGCCAGGTTCACTTCCGCGAACCCGGCCTGATGCACAAGGAAGACCTGGCCAGCGGCAGCCGCGCGGCGGTGATGGGTGGCGTCACCGCCGTCTTCGAAATGCCCAATACCAAGCCGAACACGGACTCGGCCGACGCGATCACCGACAAGCTGACCCGCGCCAGGACCATGTATTGCGACCATGCCTTTTATGTCGGCGCGACCAACCACAATGCCCGCGACCTGGCCGAACTGGAGCGGATGCCCGGCACGGCGGGGGTGAAGATCTTCATGGGCGCGTCGACCGGCGACCTCCTGGTGTCGGAGGATGCGCGGCTGGCCGAGGTGCTCGCCTCGGGCCATCGCCGTGTCGCGATCCATGCCGAGGACGAGGACCGGATGAACGCGCGCACGGGCGAGCGGGTGGAGGGCGATCCCTCCTCGCACCCGGTCTGGCGAGACGATGAGAGTGCGCTGCTCGCCACCCGCCGCATCCTGCGCCTGGCGCGCGAGGCCAAGCGCCGCATCCACATCCTGCACGTCACCACCCCGGCCGAACTGGAATATATCGCGCAGCATAAGGACATCGCGACCTGCGAGGTGACGCCGCAGCATCTGACCATGGCGGGCGAGGAGGCCTATCCGCGTCTCGGCACGCTGGCTCAGATGAACCCGCCGATCCGATCGGGCGCGCATCGCGACGGGCTGTGGCATTGGCTCAACCAGGGCGTACCCGACGTGATCGGCTCGGATCACGCGCCGCACACGCTGGAGGAAAAGGCCAAGGCCTATCCGGGCAGCCCCAGCGGCATGCCGGGCGTGCAGACCCTGCTGCCGCTGCTGCTCGACCATGCCGCCCATGGCCGCCTGTCGCTCCAGCGGGTGATCGAACTGACCAGCGCGGGGGCGCAGCGCATCTTCGGTATCGTCGGCAAGGGGCGGATCGCGGCGGGCTATGACGCCGACTTCACCATCGTCGACCTGAAGAAGCGCTGGACGATCGAGGACCAGTGGCTCCAGTCGAAGTGCGGCTGGTCGCCCTTCACCGGCATGGAACTGACCGGCAAGCCGATCGGCACCATCGTGCGAGGCCAGGTGGCGATGTGGGAAGACCAGTTGGCCGACGCGCCGACCGGTCAGCCGATCCGCTTCGAGGCGGTCGACTTCGGATGACGGCCCTGCGGTGGGTGCGGGATATCCGGATCTATTGCCCGGTCGCGCCCGCCACGCTGTCCGCGCTGATGGCGGGCGATCCCGCGGCGATCGAGCGGGACGAAACCGCCGCCGCGCTGCTGACGATCCTGCGCACGCCGCCGCTCGGCGATTTCGGGCGATATCGCGAGGTGGTGGAACTGGCGCTCGGCTATGAGGGCTTCCGACCGGGCGAGGGCGCGGTGCCTGCACTTGGGGCGGTGGGCGAGGCGAGTTGGTCGCCCACGGTGATCCTGACCGCGATGTACGATGCGGCGGCGGATGTGGATGCCTTGGCGGACCGGCTGCTCGCGGCGCATCCCTGGGACGTGCCGGTGATCGCGGTGGGTGAGCCTTATCGGTTGTTGGTACGGGGATAGGGCAGGGCGTGGGCTTCGACTTCGCTCAGCCTGAACGGCTGTGGGAAAAGTCCAGGACGCAACCCCACCCCCGTTCAGCCTGAGCGAAGTCGAAGGCCAAGGGAAACCCTCACCCCTAGGCCGAAATCAGAACGGCAACCACCGCGCCTTATGGGTGAAGTTCATATACCCCACATTCACCCCCGCGCGCCAGCCGACGCCCAGTCGCACCGGGATCAGTACGACATTGCCGCGCCGCAAATAGGTCGCGGCGAACCCGCCGACGAAATAGAGCCGCCCCTCGGCCGCCGGAAAGCGGTGGAACAGTTCCTCGGTGTCGTAGAGATTATAGACCAGCACGAACACCTTGTTCGCATCGCCGCCGATGTCGAAACCCAGGGACGGTCCGGTCCAATAGACCGGCATCTGCCCTTCGACCTTGTGGGTCATGATCCCCGAGCCGTAGCGCAGCCCGACCACGAACGCGCCCGACGCCTCGCGCCCGGCGATATAGGCGTTGGGGCGACCCTGTTCGCGCAGGATCCGCTCGATCATCCCGGCGAGCCCTTCCGCACCCTTGCCGAACACGCCTTCACCCGCCGCGAGCAGATCGTCGCGCTCGAACGTGTCGGCGGCCTGGGTCGTCTGCGTCGCGCGGGTTTCCGGCGTGGTCGCGGGCGGCGTGGCGGTGACGGGGGGCTGCTGCTGCACCGGTGGAGCGGACGGGGCGGGCGCGTCGTCCTGCGTGGGCGTACTGCGCGGGGCGGGGCGCGAGGGCTGGGTGCCGAGGTCGCTGTCGATGCCCTGATTCGGGTCGATGGTGCGGACCTGTGCGGCGACGGGCGCGGCGGTGACCATGGATAGGCCGCCCAGCACCGACAGACCCAGACAGACGAAACGCATGACTTCAAACTCCCCCGGCGAACCGATGAGCCAGGTTAACCAGCCCGCGCCTTGCAGTGCAATGAATGACGGAAAGGCCTCTAGTCGATTTTCCTGATAAAATCCCCTCCAGACCCGGTTGATTGCCTCCCCCGGCCCCGCTATAGCCGCACCTCGCCGCAACCGGAGACGTGGGTGAGTGGCTGAAACCAACGCTTTGCTAAAGCGTCGTACGGGAAACCGTACCGAGGGTTCGAATCCCTCCGTCTCCGCCATTGCCGTGCTGCAAAAGTAGTCACCGGCATCCCGCCTCCGCGGCGGCCTTCCTGGACATCGCCAAAGCCCGGCAAGCGCCGCCCGCTGGCCTTCACACCCCCGTGGCTCGCGGCGCCGTGCACGGCACATTGTCGGCGGTCCAGTCGATTTCGTCGGGCGTGGGAACTTTCTCGCCCTTGCCGATGTCCGCTTTTCTTCCGGTCGGGGTGTAGGTGATATAGCCCTTGCTGTTGTCGAAGGCGGCGATGCGGGCATTGTCGCGTTCGGCGGTGGCGACGTCGATTTCCGTTTGTTCGGTGCGCGAGCCGCGGATCATGCGGATCGTGCCGTCGCGCATCTCCCAGGCGCGGTAATAATCATGGCCGAACAGCCGCTGGTCGAAGCTGGCCGTCGCCGACCATTGCCGGGCCTCCGTCCCGCCGGGCAGGCGGATGCTGGTGGCGTAGCAGTCATAGCTGGGCTTGGTGTAGAAGGGTACGTCCTTGCGCGCATCGGCGCCCCGACTGCGCCGGTCGGGCGGGCTGAAGCCGCCGCCGGGCAGTGCCAGCGATCTGGTCCCGTCCGTGCCATTTTCCCAATCGACGTTGCCGGTGCCCTTGATGGTGAGGATGCTCGCCTGGGCCTTCTGGTCGTAGCGCCATGTGACGCTGTCGATCGCCTGCCAGAATTCGCCGACCGCGTTCTGGCGCAGCGCGTCGAGCAGTTGCGCCGGGGTGATGGCGGAGAATTGCATCTGCTGCTGCAATCCCTCCACCCCGCGCGTGATGGTGGTGGAGGTCAGCGTGGCGGGCTTGTCGAACCCGGCGCGCGCGTCGATCTCGGTCAGCGTGATCTCGTCAGGCACCTTGGCCATATGCCGGTCCAGCTTCTCCAGGCCATGGCCCGTGGCCGTCAGCGGCAGCACCCATTGCACCGGAAAGACCGGCCGCGCGGCGGGCGTCGCCACGGCGGGCAAGGTGCCGTCCAGCCAATAGCTCTGGCCGTCGATATGCGCACGGACCAGCACATGGTCGAACAGGCCGGGATTGGGCAGATGCTGGTCGAAGCCGTCGTCGCCGCCGCTGGAATTGACGATCACCGGCTCCGCCTCGATCCCCATGTCGCGGAGCAGGGCGAGCAGCAGCGCCGTCTTGCCCTTGCAGTCGCCATAGCGGCGCTGCCACGTCTCGTCGGCGCTGGCCGGGGTCAGGTTGCCGCCGTTCAGCCCGACATAGATGTAGCGAACATTCTGCTGGACCAGCTTCAGCGCGGCCGCCGCCCGGTCGAGCGGCTTGGGATTTGCGGCTGCGATACGGGCGACCTCGGCCTTGAGCGGGGAGGCGGCGGCCAAGGTCGATGCCTTGACGTAGAGCGGCGCGAAATGGCGCGAGACCGACTCCCAGTCGGCGAAGTCGCTATATTCCGCGATCCGTTGCCACTGGTAGCGCGGCGGTGCGTCCTTGGGCGGGGTCAGGGTGGGCGGATTGTCGAAGCGGAGGTCGAGGGCCGTGTCGCTCCATTGGGCCGCCGATGCCAGGTCGGGCGTCATCCTGACGTTGGGCTTGTGCCCGGCGTCCCAGCTCAGGCCGACATGATAGCGGCCCGGTGCCGGGCTGGCGGCCAGCGCCAGCAGCCCGGAGGCCTTGTTGCCCATCACCGGGTCCTTGGAAAAGCTGGTCCATTCGATCTCCAGCTCGTCGCCGACGCGCAGGTCGGGGACGCGCAGCACGGCGGTCAGCATGCCGTCGAGCTTGGCTTCCTCCAGCTTGTCCTCGCGGCGCAGGATTTCGAACGCGGCGGTCTTGAGCACGTCGATGGTCTGGCCGTCGCGGATGACGGTGATGCCATGGACGATCGGCGGCCCGGCGGCCGGATCCCAGGCCAGCGAGACATTGCCGATCTGAAGCGCATTGGATTGCAGGATCTTGACGCGGTAGCCCAGATATTGGGCCTGCCCCTTGTCGTCGAGATGCGCCTCGACATCCTGGCGGCGGATGAAGACCGGGCCGCCGGCATCCGCAGGGACGGCCAGGGGTTCGGACCGGGTGGCCCAGGCGGGCAGGGGCCCGCGCCGGACCCGGTCGGCCTGTCCTTGCGCCGTTCCGACCGCCAGCATCGACACCAGCGCCATCGCCATCATCCGCACCGTCATCCCCCCCAATCCCGTCATCGGCCCCGGGCGGCATAGTGACAGAAGCTTCGCCCGGTTCAAGCCGGGGCCGGTGCTTGCCCGGTCGCGGCGGAACGTGCATCGACGGACGCATTGCCGCAGAGCGACCGACCATGAGGAGTCCCGATGCCCGTCACCGATATCGCCACCCGCGTCTATAATCACGGCTGGCGGCTGGACCCGGTCGTGCGCAGCCTGCTCGACACCGATTTCTACAAGCTGCTGATGCTTCAGATGATCCGGCAGCTTCATCCGGAGGTGCAGGCGACCTTCTCGCTGATCAACCGCAGCCATTCGGTCCGGCTGGCCGAGGTGATCGACGAGCGCGAATTGCGCGAGCAACTGGACCACGCCCGCACGCTGCGTTTCACCAAGAAGGAGCTGATCTGGCTGGCGGGCAACAGCTTTTACGGCAAGCAGCGGATGTTCAAACCCGAGTTCATCGACTGGCTGGCCCGCTTCCAACTGCCCGATTACGAGCTGCGCACGGTCGACGGCCAGTTCGAGCTGCATTTCGACGGACCATGGGCGCAGACGACGATGTGGGAAATTCCCGCGCTCGCCATCGTCAACGAGCTCCGCTCGCGCGCCGCGCTGAAGGGCAAGGGGCGGTTCGAGCTCGACATCCTCTATGCCCGCGCCAAGGCCAAGCTGTGGGACAAGGTGGAACGGTTGCGCGAATTGCCCGACCTCGTCCTCTCCGACTTCGGGACGCGGCGGCGGCACGGTTTCTTGTGGCAGCGCTGGTGCGTCGAGGCACTGAAGGAAGGGCTGGGCGATCGCTTCATCGGCTCGTCCAACGTGCTGCTGGCGATGGACAACGACCTGGAGGCGATCGGCACCAACGCGCATGAACTGCCCATGGTGATGGCCGCGCTGGCCCCCGACGATGCCGGGGTGGCGGCGGCGCCTTACCGCGTGCTGGAGGAGTGGCAGGCGCTGTATGACGGCAATCTGCGCATCGCCCTGCCCGATGCGTTCGGGACCAGCGCCTTCCTGCGCAACGCCCCCGACTGGCTGGCGGACTGGACCGGCTTCCGCCCCGATTCGATGCCGCCGATCGAAGGGGGCGAGCAGATCATCGCCTGGTGGAAGCAGCATGGCCGCGACCCGAAGACCAAGCTGCTGATCTTTTCCGACGGCATGGATGTGGACAGCATCGAGGCGACCTATCGCCATTTCCATGGCCGGGTGCGGATGAGCTTCGGCTGGGGCACCAACCTGACCAACGACTTCCGGGGATGCGATCCGGCGGGGGAGGCGGGGCTGGAGCCGATCTCGCTGGTCGCCAAGGTCATCAGCGCGGACGGGCGACCGGCGGTCAAACTGTCCGACAACCCCGCCAAGGCGACCGGCCGGCCGGACGAGATCGAACGCTATCTGCGGATATTCGGGCAGGAAGGGCGCCACGCGTCTGCGGTCACCGTGTAGGCCGATACGATCCTCCCCGGCACGGGGAGGGGGACCGCCGCGAAGCGGTGGGGGAGGGCGCGCGCCGCTAGGGACATCTTATGAGGAAACCCCTCCGGCAGGGCTACACCCTGCCCCTGCCCTGTGTTGGGGAGGATCGTATCGACTTTGGTCTATGATGGTGGTGCCCCGTGGCGGCGCATGATAACTTCATGAAATGGCGGGACGACATCGCCTGGCCGGATCAAGGGAGAAGACCATGCGCAACGCCGATCGTCGGACCATCATCGCGGGGTTGGGAGCGGGGCTCGCTTTGGCGGCGGGCAATGCCTGTGCCGCGCCGCGCGGGCGCAAGATCGGTTATGCGGTCGTCGGGCTGGGCAGCTATGCCGAACTGATCATGTCCAAATTCGCGGAATGCGATCAGTCGCGGCTGGTCGCGCTGGTCAGCGGGACGCCCGAGAAGCTGAAGCGCTTCGGCGAGAAATACGGCATCCCCGAAAGCCATCGCTACAGCTATCAGACGTTCGACCGCATCCGCGACAATCCGGATATCGACGTCGTCTATGTGATCCTGCCCAACTCCCTGCATGCCGAATATACGGTGCGTGCGGCGCGGGCGGGCAAGCATGTGATGTGCGAAAAGCCGATGGCGGTGTCGGTGGCCGAGTGCCGCACGATGATCGAGGCGTGCCGCAAGGCGGGGCGCAAGCTGATGATCGGCTATCGCTCGCGGTTCGAGCCGCACAACCGCCTGGCGATCGATCTGGCGCAGAAGGGTTTCGTCGGGCCGACGCGGATCATCACCGCCGACCATGGCTTCAACGCGCGACCCAACCAGTGGCGGCTCGACCGGGCGCTGTCGGGTGGCGGGTCGCTGATGGATATTGGCATCTACAGCCTCAACGCCGTCCGCTATCTGACCGGAGAGGAACCGGTCGAGGTCAGCGCGATCGAGGCGACCGACCGCAACGACCCGCGCTTCCGCACCGTCGAGGACCGGATCAGCTTCCTGCTGCGCTTCCCGTCGGGGATCGAGACGACCTGCGTGTCGAGCTACAGCTCCAACCATAATATGTACCGCGTGACCGGGACCGAGGGCTGGATCGAACTGGAGCCCGCCACCTCCTACGAGGGGCAGAAGATGTGGATTCGTCGCGACGGTCGTACCGAGGAGCGACAGGTCCCGGCGGGCAAGGGGCAACATGCCGGGCAGCTCGATCACCTGGCCGAGTGCATCCTGAACGACACCAAGCCCCTGGTGGCGGGCGAGGAAGGGTTGGCGGACATGAAGGTGATCGAGGCGATCTACCGCTCCGCGCGGGAGGGGCGGCGGATCGCCATCGCCTGATCCCGGTCATGCCTCCAGGGAGCGCCCCGATGAACCACCATGTCGTCGCCATCGTCCCCGCCGACGATCTGGATGCCAGCACCGCCTTTTACCGGCTGCTGGGTTTCGAGGTGGCGGCCGATTTCGGCGGCTATCGCATCCTGGAGGACGGGCAGGGCTGGCACCTGCATCTGAACCACATGCCGGGCTGGCCGCCACGGGTGGAGGACAACCCCTTCGGCCTCTATCTCTATGTCGAGGATGTCGATGCGGTCGCCGACCGGGTGCGCGACCGCATCATCGAGCGGGGTGCCCCGCACGCCAAACCCTGGGGCACCTATGAATTCGCGGTGAGCGATCCCAGCGGGGTGCTGGTGCGGATCGGCCGCATCATCCGCTGACGCCGCCGGGAGGCCGTTCGGACACGCGCCCGCAGCGCGCTCGCAAACGGGCCTTCAGTGCAGCTTGGCGATCGACAGCCCGTCTTCCTTCGCGCGCGCCTTTACCGACTCCTCGCTGCGGGTCAGCGCCTTGGCGATCGCCTTCAGCGCCATGCCCTTCTTGGCAAGTGTATGGAGTTTCTGAATTTCGTCGGTCCGCCAGGGCTGGCGGTGTCTTTCAAAACGTTCGGCCATGTCGCTGATATAGGCCGATGCCGCCCCGCTTACCATGACCCATGGAGGCCTGAGCGGCGCATGATGACTCGCTTACAAATGCGTCATGCGGTGCGACTCCGCTTGCCTTCGTATCGCGGTGCAGCGAAGCAGGACGCCACCGGGAGACTATATATCATGCGAGTATGTCCATGCGTCTTTATGCCCTGCTCTGCTGTGTCGCCTCGTCCGCAATAGCCGTTCCGGCGCTCGCCCAGACGCGCGGCGTCCCCACGCCCGATACCGACCAGACGCAGGCGAGCGGTGACACCAGCGATATCGTCGTCACCGCCAAGCGGCTCGACACCGCCCGCGCGCATATCCAGCCCAGCCTGGGCGCGTCGAATTACGAGATCACCAGCGACACCATCAAGGCGCTGCCCGGCGGCGAGAACCAGCAGTTCAACCAGATCCTGCTGCAAGCGCCCGGCGTGGTGCAGGACGGCTTCGGCCAGTTCCATGTCCGCGACGACCATAACGGCCTGCAATATCGCATCAACGGCACCATCCTGCCCGAAGGGCTGGCGGTGTTCGGGCAGACCCTGTCGCCGCGTCTGGTCGGCAAGGTCAACCTGTTGACCGGCGCGCTTCCCGCCCAATATGGCCTTCGCACGGCGGGGGTGATCGATATCACCACCAAGAGCGGGCTGTTCGACAATGGCGGCACCGCGTCCATCTATGGCGGCAGCCACGACACCATCCAGCCCAGCCTGACCTATGGCGGCTCGACGGGCAGCACCAATTACTTCGTGTCGGGCGATTACCGGCATAGCGGGCTGGGCATCGAGAGCGTCGATGGCCGCTCCAACCCGGTGCATGACGATACCGACCAGTATCAGGCCTTCACCTATATCGACCATATCCTGGACGATCAGAACCGGGTGTCGTTCGTCGGCGGTTATTCCAACCAGTGGTTCCAGATCCCCAACCCGGTCGGCCAGCAGCCCAGCGGCACCTGGACCGTCGGCGGGCAGAGCGCCTTTCCCAGCGAGACGCTGAACGAGACGCAGTTGGAGAAGACGGGCTTCGGCCAACTCGCCTTCCTCCACGATGCCGAGCCGCTGACCGTGCAGGCGTCGCTGTTCGCGCGCTATTCCTCGCTACGCTACCGCCCCGACGTGCTGGGCGAACTGCTCTATAACGGGCAGGCGCAACAGGCGTATAAGCAGGACTTCGCGATCGGCGGACAGGTCGATGCGGTCTATCATGTCGGCGCCGCCCATACGCTGCGCGGCGGCTTGCTGGTGACGCGGGACCGTTCGACCAGCGATACCACGACCAGCGTCTTGCCCGTCGATGCGAACGGCAACCAGGCGGGCGAGCCGATCGCGATCGTCGACAATGGCGGCAAGACCGCGACCAGCTTCAGCGCCTATCTGCAGGACGAATGGAAGCTGCTGCCCCGGCTGACGCTCAACTATGGCGCGCGCTACGATCTGTATAACGGCTATCGTCGCGAGGGGCAGGTTTCGCCGCGCGTCAATCTCGTATGGCAGCCCGGCGATACCTATACGCTGCATGCGGGCTATTCGCGCTATTTCGTGCCGCCGCCCTTCGAACTGGTCGGCAGCACCAGCATCGCCAAGTTCGTCGGCACCAGCGCCTATCCGGCCGTCACCGACAACACCGTGCCTTTCGCCGAGCGGCAGGATTATTTCGACGCCGGGTTCCAGGCGAAGCTCAGCCGTTACTTCACCTATGGCATCGACGCCTATTATCGCATCTCGAAGAACCTGATCGACGAGGGGCAGTTCGGTGCGCCGATCATCCTGACCCCGTTCAATTACAGCCAGGGCCGCGTCGGCGGGATCGAGGCGAATATGAGCTATGCGCGCGGCGGCCTGCTCGCCTATGCCAATTTCGCGGCGGCCAAGGCCAAGGGACGCAACATCGTCTCCAGCCAGTTCAGCTTCTCGCCCGACGACCTCGCCTATATCGCGGGCCGGTACATCTATTTGGATCACGACCAGACATTCACCGGATCGGCGGGTGCGTCCTATGCCTTTGGACAGGGCACCAAGCTGGGCGGCAGCATGATCTATGGCTCGGGCCTGCGGCGGGACGACGATGTGAACGGCATCCCGAACGGCGCGAAGCTGTCGCCCTATGCGCAATTCAACCTGACCGCGAGCCAGCATCTGGCGGGGCCGAATCTCGACATCCGCTTCGACGTGATCAACGTGCTCGACCATAAGTACGAAATCCGCGACGGAACCGGCGTGGGCGTCGGCGCGCCGCAATTCGGGCCGCGTCGCGGCTTTTTCGTCGGCCTGTCCAAGGCGTTCTGATGAGGTGAAGTCCTCCCCTGTGGGGGCGTCGCGAAAGTCGGCCTTTCACGCCCCCTTCATGCCCCACCCCTGCGAAAGCCGGGGCCGGTTGGGGCAGGATGGGAGCGGCCATTGCCACGGCTTGCGCCTCTCGCCTATCGGGCGACGGACGACGGGGCCGGTGCGGCCCGCAGGGGAATGATTAGCCGATGGTGACGCTGGCAACGGGCACGACCTGGGCGATTGCGGGGCTGTCCACCGCGGGCGTCATCGCGCGGCCGATGCGCTGGCCCGAATGGATCTGGGCGGTGGCGGGGGCGGTGGTGCTGATCGTCCTCGGCCTGATGCCCTGGCAAGAGGCGGGGCAGGCGGTCGGCAAGGGGCTCGACGTCTATCTCTTCCTGATCGGCATGATGCTGCTGAGCGAGACGGCGCGCGAACATGGCGCGTTCGACTGGATCGCCGCCACTGCCGTCAACATGGCGCGGCGGTCGCGGGCCCGGCTGTTCGCGCTGGTCTATGCGACCGGCGTGATCGTCACGGCCTTCATGTCCAACGACGCGACCGCCGTGGTGCTGACCCCCGCCGTGTTCGTCGCGGCGAAGAAGGCCAAGGCCGATCCGCTGCCCCTGCTCTTCGCCTGTGCCCTGATCGCCAATGCGGCGAGCTTCGTGCTGCCCATTTCCAACCCGGCGAACCTGGTCCTGTACGGCGGGCATATGCCGCCATTGGGGGTGTGGATGAAGGCGTTCGCGCTGCCCTCGATCGCGTCGATCGTCGTGACCTATGCGGTGCTGCGTTTCACCCAGCGTGAGCGGATCGCGGGGACGTGCGACGCCGATGTGGTCCGCGACACGCTGACCACCGGCGGCAGGCTGGCGATCGCGGGGATCGTTCTGACCGCGTTGCTGCTCCTCGTCGTGTCGGCGCTCGACGCCGAGCTGGGCCTGCCGACCGCGCTGGCGGGGATCGCGACGGCGGTGATCGTATCGCTGCTGGCGGGACGGTCGCCGCTGGGGCTGGCGCGGCATGTGTCCTGGGGGGTGTTGCCGCTGGTCGCGGGGCTGTTCGTGCTGGTCGAGGCGCTCGACCGGACCGGCGTGATCGCCTGGGTGGCGCGCGGGCTGCGGGACATGCTGATCGATCCGACGCGCGCGGCGGCGGTGTCGGGGACGGTGCTGGCCTTTGTTAGCAACGCGATGAACAACCTGCCCGCCGGGCTGATCGCCAGCAGCGCGATTGCGCAGGCCCAACCGCCGCAGATCGTCACCGATGCGCTGTTGATCGGGGTGGACCTGGGCCCCAACCTGTCGGTGACGGGGTCGCTGGCGACGATATTGTGGCTCCAGGCGATCCGGCGCGAGGGGGAGGATGTGAGCTTCCTCGCCTTCCTGAAGGTGGGGGCGGTGGCGATGCCGCTGGCGTTGCTGGCGGCGCTGGGGATGCGGTTGGCGATCGGGTGAATCCCAACCTCCGTTCGCACTGAGCGACGTCGAAGTGCACGCGGGACGCTTTCCCCTTGGCCTTCGACTTCGCTCAGGTTGAACGGCGGTGGGGCATTACAGCGCCGCCAGATCGATCGCCCCGTCCTTGTCCAGCCACTGCCCCGCTTCCGGCATCGGATATTTCAGCCCGGTGGCGCAGTTGAACAGCACCACCCGCTCATCCTCATCGACCAGATTGTCGCGCACCGCCTGGTTATACGCCGCCAGCGTCGCCCCGCCCTCGGGACAGAGCAGCAACCCGTCGCGCTGGGCGCAATCGTCCACCGCCTTCAGGATCGCGGGGTCGCCCACCGCGAGCGCGGCGCCTCCCGACTCCCGCACCGCGCGCAGGATCAGGAAGTCGCCGACCGCTTTCGGCACCCGAATCCCCGCCGCCACGGTCGCGGCATCCTCCCAGCGTTCGGCATGCTCCTCGCCCGCCTCATAGGCGCGGACGATGGGCGCGCAGCCGCTCGCCTGCACCGCATACATGCGCGGGCGCTTGGGACCGATCCAGCCGAGCCGCTCCATCTCGTCGAACGCCTTCCACATGCCGATCAGGCCGGTGCCGCCGCCCGTCGGGTAGAAGATCGCATCGGGCAGTTCCCATCCCAGTTGCGCGGCCAGTTCGAGGCCCATCGTCTTCTTCCCCTCGACCCGATAGGGCTCCTTCAGCGTCGAGAAGTCGAACCAGCGCCCCTCGGCCGCACCGCGCCCGACGATGGCACCGCATTCGTCGATCTGGCCGTTGACCCGCCAGACGCGCGCGCCCTGCGCGGCGATCTCGCGGACATTCACTTCCGGGGTTTCTTCCGGGCAGAGGATCACCGTCTCGATTCCGCACCGCGCGGCATAGGCGGCCAGCGCCGCGCCCGCATTGCCGTTGGTCGGCATCGCGATCCGGGTGACGCCCAGTTCGCGCGCCATCGCCACCGCCATGACCAGACCGCGCGCCTTGAACGAGCCCGTGGGCAGCCGCCCCTCGTCCTTGACCATCACCGATCCGCCGCCGGACCGCGGAATCGGGATCAGCGGCGTCTCGATCTCGCCCAGCGACACGATACTTGTCGTGTGCCGCACGGGCAGGAGTTCGCGCCAGCGCCACAGGTCCGTCTCACGCGCGGCGATGGCCTCGCGCGACACCGCCTGGCCCAGCGCCTCCAGGTCGTAGCGGACCAGCAGCGGCCGCCCCGCGCGGGACAGGCCGTGGAGTCGGTCCGCCTCGTACCGTTCGCCGGTCAGCGAGCATTCCAGATGGGTGACGAAGGTCGGGCGGTCTTCGGTCAGGTTGCAATTCATCACCCCAGCCTATCGACCGAAACCGCCCGACGCCAGACGCTTAGCCCGGTGTCGCCGCCGACCCGGCGAGCAGCCCGCCGTCGATGGTGAACTCCGAGCCGGTGATGTAGGTCGCCTCGTCCGAGGCCAGCATGACCGCGATGGCCGCGACCTCGTCCGGTTCGCCGAAGCGCTTGAGCGGTGTGTCGGCGACCAGCGCCGCCATCTTCGCCGCCCGGTCGGGGCCATCGCCCAGCATCGGTTCCCAGATCGGGGTCAGGATGGCCGCCGGGTGGATCGAGTTGCAACGGATCTTCCACCCCTGTTGCGCGCAATAGAGCGCCACCGTCTTGCTGTGGTTGCGGATCGCCGCCTTGGACGAGGCATAGGCCGCGGCGCCCGGAATGCCGACCAGCCCCGCGCGCGACGAGATGTTGATGATCGAGCCCGCGCCCGCCGCCTTCATCGCGCCGATGGCATAGCGACAGCCCAGGAAGGTGCCGTCGAGGTTGACCCGGTGCACCGCGCGCCAGTCCGCCAGGCTGGCATGTTCGGGGTCGTGGGGAACGAAGCCATGCTCGAACCCGGTGATCCCGGCATTGTTGACCACCACATCGGCGGTGGGCACGGCCTCGGCCAGCCGTGCCCAGTCGGCTTCCTCCGCGACATCGAGCGGCTCGAAGCGGCAGCCGAGCGTATCGGCGGCGGCCTGTCCGGCTTGTCGATCGCGGTCGGTCAGGATGACGGTCGCGCCTTCCTGATGAAAGCGCCGGGCGATGGCGTGGCCGATACCGCGCGCGGCGCCGGTGACGACGCACGTCTTGTTTGGCAAGCGTGGCATGAATTCTCTCGAAATGAAGGGCAGGGGGGCGGGTCTTGCCGCCTCGTTGAAACCTGTGCCGCCTTAGCGGTGCCGCTGGATCATCTCGAAAACTCCCGATTTTGGGTTTGGGGCTTTTAACATCGGTCGGCCCTTCGATCACCCCTTTTGTTCGCGCGGAGGCGCGGAGACGCGGAGGTGTCTTGCCCAGCCGCAGGCTGCCTCCATTCACAACAGATCGGCTTTGTCTTCCGATCGAGAGGATGGGGGACGGCGCGGCACGTCCAGACACCTCCGCGTCTCCGCGTCTCCGCCCGAAATTACCTTGCCGCCATCCCCGCCATCTGCCGGTCATGCACCCGCGACAGGGTCGCCACCGCCGTCACCGCCCCGATCAGGCACATCAGCATGTCCCATTGCGTGTCCCAGGGATCGCTCTGCGTCCCCAGAAACTCGTCCGCGCCCTGGCCCAGCGCCATGGCCGCGCCGAACTCGATCAGTTCATAGGTCGCGCTGACCGCCAGGCAGCAGGCGACGACCAGGGCGGTCAGCAAGCCGCCCCGGACCAGTCCTCCGCGCCGGACCAGCGCTTCGCGAAACACGATGGCGGGTACGAAGCCTTGCGCGAAATGGCCCAGCCGGTCGTAGGGGTTGCGCGCCAGATGCAGCCAGTCCTGCACCCAATATCCGGCGGGCACGCGCGCATAGCTATATGCTCCGCCCAGCATCAGGATCAGCCCGTGCGCCCCGATCAGCGACAGCGCCAGTCCGGTCAGCGGAAAGCGCCGCCGCGCTGCCCATAGCAACGGCAGCAGGATCAGCACCGGCGCGACCTCAATCCACCAGGTCGCCCGGTCGAAGGGGCGCAGGCCCGATACGACCAGTCCGGCCATCCAGATCGCGCTCAACAGCGCCAGTCGTCTCGTCCCCCGCTCCATGCCGCCAGGATAACGACGGCCCGCCCCCTCGCAAGCCGATTGCCGCCGCCGCGCCGGAATGCGAAGGACGGCGCGCAGCAGAGGAAGGCCCGCCATGATCATACGCAGCGACGAGTGTCAGGATGTCGAAGTGCCCGGATCGGGCACGATGCGCATGCACCTGTTCCGCCCCGCGATCGAGGGCCGCTTTCCGGGCATCATGCTGTTTTCCGAAATCTATCAGGTGACGGCCCCGATCCGGCGGCTGGCGGCGATGTTGGCGGGGCAGGGTTATGTCGTCGCGGTGCCCGAGGTCTATCATGAATATGAACCGGCGGGAACGGTGCTCGCCTATGACAAGCCGGGGACGGACCGGGGCAACGACCTGAAATTCACCAAGCCGGTGGCGGCCTATGACGCGGATGCGGCGGCGGGGCTGGGCGCGCTGGCGGCGCATCCGGCGTGCAACGGGCGGTTGGGGACGTTCGGCGTGTGCCTGGGCGGGCATCTCGCCTATCGCGCCGCGCTCGACCCGCGAGTATCGGCGGCGGCGTGCTTCTACGCCACCGACATCCATTCGGGCACGCTGGGCGAGGGACGTCACGACGACAGCCTGGCCCGGATGGACGAGTTGAAGGCGGAGACAATGTTCGTCTGGGGACGGCAGGATCCGCATGTCCCCTATGCCGGACGCGAGACGATTCGCGTGCGGCTGGAAGAGGTCGGCGCCTCCTATGAATGGCATGAAGTGGCGGGCCAGCACGCATTCCTGCGCGACGAGGGACCACGATACGATCCCGCGCTGTTCCTTCAGGCGATGAACTGGACATTGGCCTTGTACGCCCGCGCGCTGCGATAGGGTTGGGCCATTGCTCGGCGGCCCGCCGCATTCTTGACGCAGGCTAAGGTGTTTGCCGAAGTTTAACGAATCCTGGTCATATTGGGCAGGAAAGAGACCCGCCCGGCCATGCCTGTTCCGCCCTTACCGCGCCGCCATTCGGGCCGCCGGCCGCCGATCCTGACCGATCGACGGGGGGCGGCTGTCGTCGAATTCGCGCTGGTCGCGACCCCGTTCATCGCGCTGTTGCTGGCGATCCTCCAGACCAGCCTGGCCTATCTGGCGCAGGAAACGCTGGAAAGCGCGGTCGAGGTGGCGGCGCGCGGTGTCGTCACCGGCCAGACCCAGGCCAGCGATATCCAGGGCAGCGGCACGGGCATGACCAAGGCGCAGCTTGCCGAGCGTTTCCGCAAGAACGGATGCGCCGCGCTGCCTTCGTTCATGTCGTGCTCGCGGCTGTACGTCGATGTGAAGAGCGCAACGACCGGCGCCGGGCTGGGTAGCAATGCCATGACCCTGACCTTCGATGCCAAGGGAAAGCCGATCAACAGCTTTTCCTATGATTTGGGCGCGCAAGGGTCGCTGGTGATGATCCGCTTCATCTATCTCTGGCCGATGCAGATTGCCCCGACCGCCGACCTGAAGGCGCGCGGAACCGGCCAGACGGTGCTGATGGCGACATCGGTCTCCAAGTCGGAGGCCTATACGTGATCCGCCGGGGGGTGCGATGCGTTGCCGCGCTGGGTGACCGGCAGGGGGTCGCGATGATCGAATTCGCGCTGACCCTGCCGGTGATGCTGATCCTCTATCTCGGCGGGGTTCAGCTTCAGGACGGCATCGCCTGCAACCGCAAGGTGACGATCGCCACCCGTGCGGCGGGCGACCTGATCTCGCAGAACACCACCGGCACGATCTCGGCGAGCGAAGTGGACGACGATCTGCAACTGGCGACCCAGGTGCTGCTGCCCTATGCCGCCAGCGCGGCGACGATCCGCGTGACGGAGATCGCCATCGCCAACGGCCAGGCGACGGTGAAATGGAGCAGGGGGCTCAACACCACCCGCTACAATCCCGGCAGCCGGATCACCGTGCCGAACGAAATGCTCGCTTATTCCTCATCCTATCTGCTCTTCGCCGAAGTCACCTATGCCTACACCCCGCCCAGTTCCTTCGGGGCGATCGGGCCGCTGACACTGAAGGATTCGCTCTACATGATCCCGCGCAACACCGACCAGATCGACTGCACGGATTGTCAGTGACGCTCACCCATCTCCGCTCGCGCCGGGCGCTGCTGCGCCATCGGGGTGGCAACGTCATGATGATGTTCGCGCTGGCCTTGCCGATCCTGACATGCTCGATCGGCATGGGCGTCGATTATGCCCGTGCGATGAAGGCGCAGACCAAGCTCAACGCCATCGCCGACGCCGCTGCGCTTCTGGCCGTCAGCAACAGTGCGATGCGGGCGGATGACAGCTATGCCGCCAATATCGCCCGCAATTTCTTCAACCTGCAAGCCGCTGACCTGATAAAGTCGAGCGGCATCACCCTGTCCAATGTGACGATCCAGGCCCCGACCGACGCCAATGGACGCCGTACCGCGACGGTCAGCTATAGCGGGGTGTCGAACAACGTCTTCGCCCGCATATTGGGTATCGACGGCCTGACCCTTACGGGCAAGTCGGCGACGACCAACGCCGTTGCGCCCGATATCGATTTCTACATGCTGCTCGACGTGTCGGGCTCGATGGCGCTGCCGACGACGAGCGCCGGTCTGGCGAAGGTCGCGGCAAGCAACGGCAGGGGCTGCAAGTTCGCCTGCCATTCGACCAATGACCTGACCGGCATCGATGCCAATGGGAAGATGACCGACCTGTATGGCGTCGCCAAATCCTATGGATTGTCGCTGCGCATCGACGACGAAGGAACGGCTGTTTCCAAGCTGACGACGAATGCGACCAACACGTCCAGCAAGAACGGCGCCAACTATCGCATCACGATCGCATCCTTCCGGGGGCGCGGCGGATATTCGATCCTACAGCCCAAGACCGGGAATATGAAACTGGCCGCGACCAAGACGGCCAATCTCATGCCATCGCTTTTCTACAGCAACCTTTGTCCGACACAGGCCTGCCAATCGACCGAAGTCGGTTTCAACGACCAGGATACGGGCAGCAGCGATGCGATGGATCGGATGAATGCGACCATCGATGATCCGGGCAACGGCATCGGAAAGGACGCGCCTCAGGCCGTGCTGTTCATCATCACCGATGGAATGCGGGACGAACAGCGACCCGGGGGCGCTCCCGAGGTCGCTTTCGATACCGCCAAATGCGACATGATCAAGAATCGCAATGTACGGATCGCAATCCTCTATACCGAATATCTGCCGGACTCCATGGACGGGGACAGGTGGTCGCAGGACAATGTGAAGCCGCGCTTGTACAAGGTCGAACCCGCCCTCAAGGCTTGCGCCTCGTCGGGCCTCTACACCAAGGTCACGACCGACCAGGATATTTACGGCGCGCTCGATGCGCTGTTCCAGAACGCCGTGGCGACCGCGCGCATCACCAAGTGAGGCGCGCGGGGGATCAGCCCGCCAGCGCCTCCACCTGTTCGGCCAGTTCCAGCCAGCGCATCTCGGCCGCGTCCTTTTCTTCCCGCGCCTTTTCGATCGCCTTCATCAGCCGGTCGAAGCCCGCCGGGTCCTTGGCATAGAGATCGGGATCGGCCAGCTTGGCCTCGTCGCGGGTGATCGCAGCCTCCAGTTCCTCGATCCGTTGGGGCAGCAGGTCGTAGTCGCGCTGATCCTTGTAGCTGAGCTTGGTCCTGGCCTGTGCGGGGGCGGGGGGCGTCGGGGCGGTCCTGGCCGGGGCCTTCTTCGCCTCGACCGGCTGTTTGCGCTTGGCGACCCAGTCGGCATAGCCACCCGCCACCACATCCACCGTGCCCGACCCGTCGAGCCCCAAAGTCACCGTTACCGTGCGGTCGAGGAAGTCGCGGTCGTGGCTGACGATCAGCACGGTGCCGTCATAATCGCCGATCACCTCCTGCAACAGGTCCAGCGTCTCAAGGTCGAGGTCGTTGGTCGGCTCGTCGAGGACCAGCAGGTTGGATTCGCGCGCAAACTCGCGGGCGAGCAGCAGGCGAGAGCGCTCGCCGCCCGACAATGTCCCGATCTTCGCCTCGGCCAGCGAGGGGTCGAACAGGAACTCCTTGAGATAGCCATGGATATGCTTGCGCGTGCCCCGCACGTCGATCCAGTCGCCGCCATCCGCCAGCACCTCGCGCACCCGCTTTTCGGGGGCCATCAATTTGCGCTGCTGGTCGATGATGACGCCGTCCAGCGTCTTGGCGAGGAAGACGCTGCCCTCGTCGGGCTGGATCTCGCCGGTCAGCAGCTTGAGCAACGTCGTCTTGCCCGCCCCGTTCGCACCGACCAGTCCGATCCGGTCGCCGCGCGTGACCTTCAGGCTCAGGTCCTTGATGATCGTCCGGTCGCCGTAACGCTTGGTGACATGCTCGGCCTTGATGACCTCCTTGGTCTTCACATCGTCCGAGGCGATGCCGAGTTTGGCGGCCCCCTGCGGACCGATCATCGCGGCGCGGCTGGCGCGCATCTGGTGCAGCTTTTCCAGGCGACCCTGGTTGCGCTTGCGCCGCGCGGTGACGCCCCGGTGGAGCCAATGCTCCTCGATCTTGAGCTTCGCGTCGAGCTTTTCGGCGGCGCGCTGTTCCTCGGCATAGACCTGCTCGGTCCAGGCGTCGAAGCCGCCGAACCCGACCTCGTTGCGCCGCATCTGTCCGCGGTCCAGCCACAAGGTCGATTTGGTCAGCCGCGTCAGGAAGGTCCGGTCATGGCTGATGACGACGAACGCGCCGGTGAAGCGCTTCAACCAGTCCTCCAGCCACTCGATGGCGGCGAGGTCGAGATGGTTGGTCGGCTCGTCGAGCAGCAGCACGTCGGGGTTCATGGCGAGGGCGCGGACGATCGCGGCGCGCCTTTTCTCGCCGCCGCTGGCGGTCGAGGCGTCGCGGGTCAGGTCGATGCCCAACTGTCCGGCGATGGCTTCGGCCTCGTAACTTTCCGGCGCGCCCTCGCCCGACAGGACATAGTCCATCAGGGTGGCACAGCCGGTCAGGTCGGGGTCCTGCTCCAGATAGACGACATGCGTGCCCGGCACGATCATCCGTCGCCCCTCGTCGGAATCGATGATCCCGGCGATCAGCTTGAGCAGGGTCGACTTGCCCGCCCCGTTGCGCCCGATCAGCGCCAGCCGGTCGCGCGGACCGATATGGATGTCGAGATGCCGGAAGAGCCAGCCCGAGCCTTGTACGAGGCCCAGGTCTTCATAGGAAAGAACGGGTGCTGCCATGATGATATGGCAGTTAGGGGCGGATGGGGAACCCGGCAAGCGGTCCATGCGCTGTCCGGGGCCTGCATGATCCATTCAGAGGCTGTTCAACGGTTGACCGCTATGCCAATTTCATGTCGATGACCGTCCTTCTGGCTCTGCTTGCCGCACCGATGGGTTCGCCGCCGATGATCGAGCCCCCGATGGGAATGGCCCCCGATCAGCGCCGCGGCGACCAGATGCGTGCGTTCCAGGCGCGCAAGGAAGGCAATCTGTCGCTGCGGGAAATCGAACAGCGCGTCGTGCCGACCATGCGCGATTCGCAATATATCGGTTTCGACTATGATGCGGGGGCACAGATTTACACGCTGAAGTTCCTGCGCAATGGGACGGTCATCTGGGTGGAAGTGGATGGCCGCACCGGCAAGATCATCGGGCGGACCGATGGCTGAACGCCGCCGCTTTCGTCGAAGGGGAATAGGAGTTTTGCGATGCGCGTTCTGATCGTCGAGGACGAGCCCAATCTCGGCCAGCAGTTGAAGGCCACGCTGGAGGGTGCGGGCTATGCCATCGACCTGGCCACCGATGGCGAGGAGGGGCATTTCCTGGGCTCGACCGAAAGCTATGACGCGATCGTCCTCGACCTCGGCCTGCCCGAGATCGACGGTCTGACCGTGCTCGACCGCTGGCGCAAGGAGGGCAAGACCACGCCCGTCCTGGTCCTGACCGCGCGCGACAGCTGGTCGGACAAGGTGGCGGGGCTCGATGCGGGCGCGGACGACTATGTCGCCAAGCCGTTCCAGACCGAGGAACTGATCGCCCGCCTGCGCGCGCTGATCCGGCGCGCCAGCGGCAACGCCTCGTCCGAACTGACCGCCGGTGACGTGCGGCTCGACACCCGTTCGGGCAAGGTCACGCGCGCCGGGGAGCCGGTGAAGCTGACCGCACAGGAATATAAGCTGCTCAGCTACCTGCTCCATCACAAGGGGAAGGTGGTCAGCCGCACCGAGTTGATCGAGCATATCTACGATCAGGATTTCGACCGCGATTCGAACACGATCGAGGTGTTCGTGACGCGCATCCGCAAGAAGCTGGGCCAGGATGTGATCACCACCATCCGGGGCCTGGGCTATAGCCTCGACGATCCGGCGGCGGGCGGCGCGGCGGCGGGATCGGCGGCCTGATCCGGATAACGTCGTGAAGGACGGCCAGACCATGCGCCCGACCCTGCGCACGGGGTCGCTGTCGCGCCGCATGATCCTGATCGCCGCGGGGTGGATCATGGTCCTGCTGGCGGGCGGCGGCTTCGCGCTCGACCGGGTGCTGGTGTCGGCGGTCACCCAGAATTTCGATGACCGCCAGGCCTATGTGCTGAAGTCGCTGCTGGTGTCCGCCGGAATCGATTCGCAGGGCGAAGTCTGGTTCAACCGGGAGCCCGCCGATCAGGGGTTTCTGGAGCCCGGCTCCGGTATCTACTGGCAGGTGTCCGGCAAGGGCTATGATCCCTTCCCGTCGCGGTCGCTCTGGGACCGGCGGCTCGCTTATGGCCCGGCGCGCAACGACGACGACATCCACGTCTATACCAGCACCCAGTTTCCGGAAGAAAAGCTGCGCATCGTCGAACGCGACGTCAAGCTGCCCGGATCGGATGTCCGCTGGCGTTTCCAGGTGGCACAGCGGACGACCGAATTGGACGCCCAGGTCGGGGCGCTGCGCCGCATCCTGATCCGCAGCTTCGCGCTGCTCGGCGTCGGCCTGCTCCTGATGGCGGCGATGCAGACATTCTACGGCCTCTACCCCTTGCGCAGGGTGCGCGAGGAGATTGCGGCGATGCGCGCCGGGCGGGCGAACCGCATTTCCGACGCCATGCCCAACGAAGTCGCACCGATGGTCGAGGAGTTGAACGCGCTCATCGAGCATAACGAGAAACAGGCCGAGGAAGCGCGGCGCCATGCGGGCAACCTCGCCCATGCGCTGAAGACGCCGCTGACCGTCATCATGAACGCCGCGACCGCGCGCGCCGACGACCTGTCGGAAACCGTCATCCGCGAGGCGCGGACGATGCGGCGGCAGGTCGACCACCATCTCGCCCGTGCCCGTGCGGTTGGGCGGCGTGGCTCGGCGCACAGCCGGGCGGAGGTCTGGCCCAGCCTGGAATCGGTCGAGCGCGCGGTGGGCCGCCTCTATCGCCATGTCCGCATCGACATCGACGGCCCCAAGGACCTGGCGGTCCATGTCGAGCGGCAGGATCTGGACGAGATGCTGGGCAATCTGGTCGAGAACGCGGCCAAATATGGCGGCGGCAGCGTCTTCGTGACGGTCGGCGCGCAGGCCGGGTTCGTCGAAATCCTGGTCGAGGACGACGGCACCGGCATCCCGGAGAGCGAACGGGTGCGCATCTTCGATCGCGGCGTGCGGCTCGACACCGGCAAGCCGGGCACGGGCCTGGGCCTCGCCATCGTGCGCGACGTGGCGGAGATTTACGGCGGTACAGTCTCGCTGGAGGAGAGCGAGGATTTGGGCGGGCTCCTGGTGCGGCTCCGGCTTCCGGCGGCGGTGGGGTAGGGGTTTTCCGGCTTTTGGGTTCACGCGAAGCCGCGATGACGCGAAGAAAATTTTGTTCGCGCGGAGGCGCGGAGAACGCGGAGGGGACGTGCCCGGTGGCACCGCCACCCCTTCATCCTCACCGGCTCGTGAGGAAGTATTGAGCGTGCCGCTCGGCACGTCCCCTCCGCGTTCTCCGCGCCTCCGCGCGAACCATCCTTTTTCTCTTCTCTTCGCGTCATCGCGGCTTCGCGCGAAATTCCAAGATCAGGCCACCACCCTCTCCAGCGCATCCATCGCCCGCGCCGCGATCCCGATCGACCGCTTGCGCGCCTCGTGGTCGAAGATCGCACTCACCACCATCACCTCATCGACCTTGGTCCGCTCGACAAAGGCGGCCACTTGGCGCTCCACCGTCTCGGGCGAGCCGATCGCCGAGCAGGACAGGACGGACCCGAGGATCGCGGCCCCCTGCACGCCCAGGCTTTCGCGATAGCCGGGGACGGGCGGGGGCAGCTTGCCGGGGCGGCCGGTGCGTAAGCCGACGAAGGCCTGCTGCTGCGAACTCGCCAGCAATTCCGCCTCTTCGTCCGTGTCGGCGGCGAAGACGTTGAAGCCCGCCATCGCATAGGGCTTGTCCAGCACCGCCGAGGGGCGGAAGTCGCGGCGATAGATGGCCAGCGCGTCGTCGAGCGCATCGGGCGCGAAGTGCGAGGCGAAGGCATAGGGCAGGCCCAGCGCGGCGGCGAGTTGTGCGCCATACAGGCTCGACCCCAATATCCACATCTGGGGCTTCGCGCCTGCGCCCGGCGTCGCGACGATGCCGGTCTGGCCGTCATCGGCGAAATAGCTTTGCAACTCCATCACGTCGCGCGGGAAGGCGTTGGGATCACTGTCGAGCGTCCGGCGCAGCGCACGGGCGACGCGCTGATCCGATCCCGGCGCGCGGCCCAGCCCCAGGTCGATCCGGCCCGGAAACAGCGCGTCCAGCGTCCCGAACTGCTCGGCGATGGTCAGCGGCGCGTGGTTGGGCAGCATGATGCCACCCGCGCCGATGCGGATCCTGCGCGTCGCCGCGCCGACATGCGCCAGCACCACGGCGGTCGCGGCGGAGGCGATGCCCGCCATGCCGTGATGCTCGGCGGTCCAATAGCGGTGGAAGCCGACCGCCTCCGCATGGGCCGCGAGGTCGGCGGCGTTGGCCAGCGCCTGCGCCACGGTGCCGCCCTCGACGACGGGCACCAGATCGAGCAAGGAATAACGTGTCATTCGGGCAAGATGGGGATGGCGGACCCTCGCCGCCAGCCAAGTCCGCATATCAGAAGGTCAAGCCATACTTCATCGCCATCCCCCGCTCGGGCGGCAGCGCGGCGATATGGCCGGGATCGCGTCGCCAGAAGAGATGCGTCGACACTTGCCCCGCGCCCAGCGGCACCGCATGCCGCGCCTCGACCAGCAATTCGCGCCCCGTCGGGGCCAGCGACAGGCGGTTGGTGGTCCAGCCGTCGACCTGCCCCCCGGCATAATCCCAATGCGACGGCAGCCGCAGGTCCAGCCCGCCCGCCATCACCCGCAAGGGCTGGGACAGCCGAAGATCGATCCGGTCGCCGCCGAACAGTCCCCGCTTGCCCGCCTCGACCGACCAGGACCGGCTGGCGAGTATCCCGCCGCCTAGCCCGCCCTCGGCACGGGTCCAGCCGCTGCGCCAGCGGGTGGCGAGCGTCCAGCTGTCACCATCGCTCCACCGCGCGGCGGCGTCGGCGAACCAACTGACCCCGTGTGCCTGTCCCAGCGCGCCACCGAACCAGCCGCCCAGCACGGTCGAGCGCTCCGCCAGCCGGGTCATGCCCAGCATCATCGCGACCGGGCCGACCGGGCGGTCGATCGAGAGACTCGTCTGGTCGTAACCGGGCAGGGCGATAGCGGGCGCGGGGGCGGCGAAGCGGCCATTCTCCGCCATTATGCTGATGCCCCATGCGCCCAGCCGATGATGCAGCGCCGCCGACGCGCGCGGCGCCCGGTCGATGCCGAAGCCGGGATCGGTCAGCAGAAAGGCCGCACCCGACTGCCCCGCCCAGCCGGAAACCAGCGCCTCGCCGCTGCTGGCGAGGCCGAACCCGATCATGGTGCGCGGGCCGAGCGCCTGAGTCACGCTGCCCGCGACGATCCGGCGCACCGGCCCGGTCGCGTCGGCGGGGACGATGGCGCGCAACCGGGCCTCGCCGGGCATCGTGATCGCACTGGTCATGGCGATCGACCGGGCGCCGTCGCTGACCGCCGCCCCCTCGATCCGGCCGAGCAGGGCGGGGGCGAGCAGCGCGCGGGGGCTGGCCTGTGCGACGGTGGCGGACAGATCGACCCGATAGGCGCGGGCATAACCGTCCAGCGCGACGAGGTTCAGCCCCTGCACCCGCGCATCGCCCATGGCGGGGGACAGGCGCGCATTGACGCTCATCGACACGGCGGCGGTGCCGCCCGCCACGCTCATTCCGCCGACCGGCTGGAAGGCGGCGGTCAGGTCCAGCGTGCCGCGACCATAGTTGGTGTCGGTCCCGCTGCCCCCCGCCTCGCGCGCGGTGCGGAGCAGCAGGTCGGCGATCTGCGCGCCCGTCAGGTTGGGAAAGGCCTGCGCCAGCAGCGCCGCCGCCCCGGTGATCTGCGGCGCGGCGAAGGAGGTGCCCGACCAGAGCAGCCGCGTGCCGGTGGCATCCGGGGCTTCCACCCGCTCGCCCAGCGCGGTCAGGTAATGCGCCGCCGATTGCCCGGCCCGGTTGCTGAAGGAGGAGATGGCGCCGCTCTGTCCGACCGACCCGGCGATGATGATCTGTCCGCGCGCCACCGCCGCATTGTTGGCGATCTGTGCCAGCAGGGTCGGGTCGGACTCGCCGTCATTTCCGGCGGCGATGACGATCACCATCCCGGCGGCGGTCGCCCGCCCGATCGCCTCGAGCAGGGCCGAGGGCGGCGTCTCGTTGGAGCCGAGCGAGATGTTGACCACCCGCGCCCCCGCCGTCCGTGCGACGTCCAGCCCGCGCGCGATCGAGGTGGAGGCGAAGGAGCATTTGCCGC
Source organism: Sphingomonas sp. 2378 (assembly GCF_038084995.1). Classification (NCBI taxonomy): domain Bacteria; kingdom Pseudomonadati; phylum Pseudomonadota; class Alphaproteobacteria; order Sphingomonadales; family Sphingomonadaceae; genus Sphingomonas; species Sphingomonas sp. 2378. The sequence continues at coordinate 81,305 of NZ_JAXCMJ010000002.1, read as the reverse complement.
CCAGCCCGCCATCGGTGCCGGTGCTCGTCCCGCAACTGCCCGGTTCATCGGCGCGCAGGACCAGGATGGTGGAGTCGAACGCCACGCCCTGTGCCCGGTCGCCGCCGCGTCCCCCGGCGGCGGTGAAGGTGACGGCGGTGCCATGCCCGTCCTCGTCCCCGGTCCCCCGCGTCCCCGCCAGATCGGTGGAGGCGGCGGCGACACGCCCCGCGAACAGTCCGGTGCGCGTATCCAGCCCCGAATCGATCACGCCCAGCGTCACGCCCGCGCCGGTCGCGCCGCGCTGATAGGCGGCCAGCGCGTTCATCGACACCGCGCCATTGGTCGCGCGATAGCCCGCCGTGTCGTAATTCTGCGTTGGTGCGGGCGCCGGAGTCGTGGTGGGTGCCGGTGTGGACGTGACGGTCGGCGGCGGCGGGGTCGATTGCACGCCACCGCCGCCGCCGCACGCCGACAGCATCGCCCCCATGGCGCAGGCCATGCCCCCTATCGCCACGCCGCGCGCCGCACCGATCCTCGACATGATCCCCCTCGGCCTCGCGCCTTTGGCTTATTCTTCTTATCATAAAGCGGGTTGCGCCAGGCGCGAAGGAGAAGTTTGCGTGTCGATCGCAGAATGATCGTGGCCGTTCGCCACCCACGGCTTGCGACCCCGCGGCCTCGCGCCTAAACGCTGGCCGATGCTGCCAGCCCTTGCCCATATCGACGCTTGGATCTTCGATCTGGACAATACGCTCTATCCGGCGAGCGCCAATCTGTTCCAGCATATCGACCGGCGGATGACCGCCTTTGTCGGCGACCTGCTGGGGCTGGAGCCTGCCGAGGCGTTTCGCGTGCAGAAGGACTATTTCCACGCGCATGGCACCACGCTGGCCGGGTTGATGGCCGAGCATGACGTCGATCCCGCCGCCTTTCTGGACTATGTCCACGATATCGAGATGGACGTGCTGGAAGCGGACGCCCCGCTCGCCGCCGCGATCGCCAGGCTGCCGGGGCGCAAGCTGGTCTTCACCAATGGCGACAAGCCCTATGCGCTCAAGGTGCTCGACCGGCTGGGGCTGGGCGGGCAGTTCGAGGCGGTGCATGACATTCACGCCATGGGCCTGATCCCCAAGCCGCAGCCCTCGGCCTATGCGGGCCTGTGCGCGGCGTTCGACATCGATCCCACCCGCGCCATCTTCTTCGAGGATATGGCGCGCAACCTGATCCCCGCCAAGGCGATCGGGATGACGACCGTGTGGGTCGACAACGGGTCTGAGCAGGGACCCGAGGCCGCCCGCGAGCATATCGATTACACCGTCCACGCGCTGACGCCGTGGCTGACCAGCATATTGGAGGAATGACCATGAGCCAGGACCTGGCCGCCACCATCGACGCCGCCTGGGAGAACCGGGCCGAACTGGACTTCGCGACGCAGGGCGAGGCGCGCATCGCCGTCGATCGCGCGCTGGCGCTGCTCGACCGGGGCGAGGCGCGCGTGGCCGAGCCCGACGGGAATGGCGGCTGGACCGTCAACCAGTGGCTGAAAAAGGCGGTGCTGCTGTCCTTCCGCCTGAACGACAATGTGCTGATCGACAATGGTCCGGGCGCGGGCCACTGGTTCGACAAGGTGCCGTCGAAGTTCAGCGGCTGGTCGGAGGCCGACTTCCGCGCCGCCGGGTTCCGCGCGGTCCCCGGATCGGTCGTGCGGCGCGGCGCGCATGTCGCGAAGGGCGCGATCCTGATGCCCAGCTTCGTCAACATCGGTGCCTATGTCGGTGAAGGCACGATGGTCGACACCTGGGCGACCGTGGGCAGTTGCGCGCAGATCGGCAGGAATGTGCACCTGTCGGGCGGCGCGGGCATCGGCGGCGTGCTGGAGCCGTTGCAGGCGGGGCCCGTCATCATCGAGGACGGCGCGTTCATCGGCGCACGCGCCGAAGTCGCCGAGGGCGTGCGCGTCGGCGAGGGCGCGGTGCTGTCCATGGGTGTCTATCTGGGCGCGTCGACCAAGATCATCGACCGCGAGACGGGCGAGGTCTTCCGGGGCCATGTGCCGCCCTATTCGGTGGTGGTGCCCGGCACGACCCCGTCGGTGGACGGCAAGCCTGGGCTGTATTGCGCGGTGATCGTCAAGCGCGTGGATGCGCAGACCCGGTCGAAGACCAGCATCAACGACCTGTTGCGGGATTGATCCTTGGCACGCCCCTCCCGCAGGCGAGTTTCAGGTCGGTCATGCCCCCGGCATGACCTAAACGATGCGGGGCATCGTTTACCTGAAACTGGGATGGGGGAGGGCAAGCCACGGGCGATAGGCTCGGTGAGACACCCTGCCCTCCCCAAACCCCTCCCGTTTATGGGAGGGGCTTAAGGTTCACGCGAAGCCGCGAAGTCGCGAAGAAGAATGAGGTTCGCGCGGAGGCGCGGAGAACGCAGAGGTGTCGTACCCGGCGGCAGCCGTAATCCTGCCCCCCGGCCTATGGAAAAAATAGGACGTTTGCCAAACGCGATACCCCTCCGCGTCCTCCGCGCCTCCGCGCGAACAAAAATCTCTTCTGCTTCGCGACTTCGCGGCTTCGCGTGAACCAAAACTACAACCCCACCCGTTTGGCCAGCCACCGCGCCGCCGTCTCCGGGCTTTCCTTCGCCGCATCGTCGCGATCGACCCGGTAGTTCGCCTCACGCATCGCCTCTACGGGAATGCGGTTCAGCATCGGGCGAAGCGCCGCCACGAACCCCGCATCCCCCGCCCGGTCCTTCGCCACCAGCAGCACCGCGTCATAGCCCGGAATGGCCCGTTTCGGATCGCTCAGCACCGTTAGCCGATCCGCCGCGATCCGCCCGTCCGAGGAAAAGGCCGAGATCACCCCCGCCCGCCCGCTCGACAGCGCGCGGTACATGAAGGTCGGGCTATACGGCGTCATGCTCGCGAACCGCAGGCCATAGGCATCGCGCACCGCGGCCCATTCGGGTCGGTCGAGAAACTCCAGGTCGCTGCCCAGCTTCAGCCCCGGTGCAACCCTCGCCAGATCGGCCAGCGACCGTACGCCCAGCCGCTGCGCCGATGGGGCCTTCATCGCAAAGGCATAGGCATTCTCGAATCCCAGCGGCCCCAGCATCGCCACGTCGCGCGTCGCCGCCCAGTCCTTCAGCGCGTCCAGCATCGCCCCGCGCGGCGGCGAATCATGCCGGTGCATCGCGGTGGTCCACAGCGTGCCCGCATAATCGATATAGACATCGACCCGGCCCGCCGCCGTCGCCTCGAACGCCACCGCCGAGCCGAGACCGTCGCGATAGCTGACCGCATAACCCGCGTGGGTCAGCCGGTCGCCGATCAGACGCGCCAGGATATATTGCTCGGAAAAATTCTTGGCCCCGATCACCACCTCGCGTCGCGGCTCGCCCCCGCGCGGCCAGAGCGGCTGGGTCGCCAGCGCGCAGCCCAGCACCAGCGCGACCAGCCCACCGATCCACAGGGCTTTCTGCCGCCTCGCCAGTCCGCGCTCGATCAGCCCGATCAGCGCATCGACCGCCAGCGCCAGGGCGGCCGCCGCGATGCATCCGGCCAGCACCAGCGCCCAGGCCTGGGTCTGGAGCCCGGCGAAGATCAGATCCCCCAATGACGGTTGCCCCACCGTGGTCGACAGCGTGGCGGCTCCGATCGTCCAGACGGCGGCGGTACGGATGCCCGCCGCCAGCATGGGGGCGACCAGGGGAGCCTCGACCAGCCGCAGCTTCTGCCCGCGCGTCATCCCTACCGCGTCGGCCGCCTGCAACACCGCCGGGTCCAGGCCGAGCAGCCCCGTCACCCCGTTCCGCAGGATCGGCAGCAGCGCATAGAGGGTCAGCGCCAGCAGCGAAGGCAGGAAGCCCAGCGTCGGCATCCCCCCGCCGACCAGTCCCGACAGGCTGAGCAGCACCGGATAGAAGAGCGCGAGCAGCGCCAGCGCGGGAATGGTCTGAACCAGGCTTGCCAGCCCCAGCGCGATTCGTGACAGGCCGGGCCGCCGCGCGCAGGCGAAGGCCAGCGGCACCGCGATCAGGATCCCCAGCAGCAGCGCCGCCATGCTGACCAGCACATGCTGGGCGAGCAGCGGCGGCACGCGGGAGAGGGCGTCGGAAAAGGCGTTCATCGGGCCAGCGCCGCCAGCCGTTCGGCCTGATGCCGGGGAACCGCCATCAGCGCCTGCGCGGCCTCGCCGCCTTCCCCCGCGACCAGTTGCGCCGGGCTGGTATCGGTGACGATCCGCCCCTGCTCCATCACCAGCACCCGGTCGGCGGTCAGCAATGCCTCCGCCATGTCATGGGTGACCAGCAAGGTCGTCAGCTTCAATCGCTGGTGAAGCGCCACCAGCCGCCCCGCCACCGCGTCGCGCGTCACCGGATCGAGCGCGCCCAGCGCTTCGTCGAGCAGCAGGATCGGCGGCTCGGTCGCCAGTGCGCGGGCGATGGCGACCCGCTGGCGCTGGCCGCCGGACAGTGCGTCGGGCATCCGATCGGCCAGATCGCGGGGCAGTTCGACCAGATCGAGCACCTCCCCCACCCGGTCGCCGACCGCGCGCCCGGCCAGCCGCAGTCCGATCGCGACATTGGCCGCCACCGTCATATGCGGGAACAGGCCATGGTGTTGAAAGACGTAGCCGATCCGGCGACGCCATTCGTGCGGCGGCTCGGCGGTTACGTCGCGACCCTCGACACGTACCCGGCCGCTGTCGGGCGTCTCCAGCCGGTTGATCGTGCGGAGCAGCGTCGACTTGCCCGAGCCCGATGCGCCGACCAGCGCGACGAACGATCCCCGCGCGATGGTCAGCGATACGTCGTCGACCGCCGCGACCGTGCCATAGCGGCGGGACAGATTCTCCAGCGCGATCATAGGGTCGGGCATGCTGGGCGATCATGGGGATGCAACATGAATCGGTCAAACGCCGCAGTCGGCCTTTCCGCCGCAAGCGTCGGCGCTTTCGGGCTATTCCTGCGTCACGCGGCGCGGTAAGGCGTGTAAAACATGTTCAACGCACAAGTCCGCGTCAGGAGAGTTATGAGCCAGATCGATCAGCAGACCGCCAGCCATGTCCTCGACCGAGTCCTCGTCCTCGAAATGGTGCGGGTGACCGAGGCGGCGGCGATCGCGGCCTCGACGCTGGTCGGGCGCGGGGACGAGAAGGCGGCGGATGCGGCGGCGGTCGAGGCAATGCGTGCCGCGCTCAACGAACTCGACATGGACGGCACCGTGGTCATCGGAGAGGGCGAGCGCGACGAGGCGCCGATGTTGTTCATCGGCGAAAAGGTCGGCACCGGCCAGGGCCCGGAGATCGACATCGCGCTCGACCCGCTGGAGGGCACGACCATCTGCGCCAAGGCGGGGCCGAACAGCCTGGCGGTGCTGGCGATCGCGGAGAAGGGGCATCTGCTCAACGCGCCCGACGTCTATATGGACAAGATCGCGGTCGGCCCCGGCTATCCGGCGGGCGTGATCGACCTCGACCGCAGCCCCAGCGACAATATCCGCGCCATCGCCGAGGCCAAGGGCGTGAAGCCGGGCGACGTCACGGTGTGCGTGCTCGACCGGCCCCGGCATGAGGGGCTGATCGCCGAGCTGCGGTCGCTGGGTTGCGGCGTGGTGCTGATCGGCGACGGCGATGTGGCGGGGGTGATCGCGACCACCGATCCGGAGACGACGATCGACGTCTATATGGGATCGGGCGGCGCGCCCGAGGGCGTGCTGGCCTGCGCCGCGCTGCGTTGCGTCGGCGGGCAGTTCAAGGGGCGGCTGCTGTTCCGCAACGACGCGGAGCGGTCGCGGGCCTATAAATGGGGCGTGACCGACCTCGACAAGCAATATGACCTGACCGAACTGGCGCGCGGCGACTGCATCTTCGCGGCGACCGGGGTGACCGACGGCTCGCTGCTGGCGGGAGTGAAGCGCCATGCCAGGATCATGACGACCGAAAGCGTGGTGATGCGCGCCTCTTCGGGTACGGTCCGCTGGGTAAAGGGGCAGCACCGCTTGTGACGGCGGGGGATGGTGCCGTGATTTCGACTCAGACCGAGCCCCTCCCCTTCAGGGGAGGGGTTGGGGTGGGGCCCCGCCATCTGCCGAATGCTCGTGGATCGGCCGCATGTCCCGGGCTCTAGCCGCCGCCCTCCTGCTCGCGGCACTGGCGGGGGTGTGGTGGTTCCAGAAAGGCGATCTGGGCGAATATCGGCGGTTCAAGGCGCTCGACGACGGCCATTCGCGGCGGATGCGGTTCCGGTTGTGGCTGGCGCGGGCGGCGCTGGCCTTTTTGGTGCCGGTGCCGGCCGGGCTGGCGCTGCTCGGACGGATCGATGCGTTGGTGGTGATGCCCGGTGAATTCGTGGGGCTGGCGGGGGCGATGCCGCCGATCTTCGACGGCGATGCGATGCGCCCGATGCTGATCGGCGGTGCGGTCGGCGGGCTGGTGGCGGGTGCGGTGCTGGCGCGGATGCGCAAGCGGCGGCCGCTGGGCGATGTCTCCGCGCTGTTGCCGCGCGACCGGCGCGAGTTGAAATATACCGCGGCGCTCAGCGTCATGGCGGGGGTGAGCGAGGAGGCGTTCTTTCGCCTCTATCTGCCCTTGCTGATCGCGCTCGTGACGGGGCAGGTTTGGATCGGTTTCGCCGCGTCGCTGGTGCTGTTCGGGGCGATGCACCGCTATCAGGGCTGGACGGGGATCATCGCGACGACGGCGCTGGGGGCGGTGATGACCGGGCTGTACCTGATGACCGGAAGCTTGTGGGTGGTGATGCTGGTTCACGCGCTCGTGGACCTGAACGGACTGGTGGTGACGCCGTTGGTGAGCGGGACGTTAGGCAAAAGTCCTCCCCGTTAACGGGGAGGGGGACCAGCCGCAGGCTGGTGGAGGGGGATCGCCGTTGGCCTAGTCCCGTGTGGAAGCCCCCCTCCGTCAGTGCTTCGCCCTGCCACCTCCCCGTGCCGGGGAGGATCGTCAGTTCTTCAGCCGCCACCCGGTGCGGAAGATCCATCCGATCCACGCCAGACACATCAGCAGGAACAACCCCGTCACCCCCAGGCTGACCCCCGGAGCCACGTCCGATGTCCCGAAAAAGGTCCAGCGGAAGCCGTTGATCAGATACACGACCGGGTTGAACAGCGTCACCGTCCGCCACGGCTCGGGCAGGATTTTGACCGAATAGAACGCCCCGCCCAGAAAGGTCAGCGGCGTGACGATCAGGAGCGGGATGACCTGCAACTGCTCGAAACCGCGCGCCCAGATGCCGATGGCGAAGCCGAACAGCGAGAAGGTCGCCGCCACCAGCAGCAGGTAGAAGAGCATCGCGACCGGGTGCAGGATGCTGAGGTCCACGAACAGATAGGCGGTGGCCAGGATCACCAGCCCGATCACCATCGACTTGCTCGCCGCCGCACCGACATAGCCGAGTACCGTCTCGATCGGCGACAAGGGCGCGGACAGGATCTCGTACATGGTCCCGGTGAATTTGGGCATGTAGATGCCGAGGCTCGCATTCAGGATGCTCTCCGAGAAAATGGAGAGCAGCATCAGGCCCGGCACGATGAACGCGCCGTAAGGGACGCCCGACACCTGGTTCATCGCCGATCCGATCGCGGTGCCGAACACCACGAAATAGAGCGTCGTGGTGATGACCGGCACCATCAGGCTGGTCCACACGGTCCGCCGGAAGCGCGCCATTTCGAAGCGATAGATCGCCCATATGCCATGCAGGTTCATGCGCGCGTCCCCTCGACCAGATCGACGAAGATATCCTCCAGCGAGGATTTATAGGTTTCCAGATCGTGGAACCCGATCCCCAACTCGCCCAGCTTGCGCAATAGCGAGGGGATACCGGTATGCTCGGCGCGGGCATCGAAGATGTAGCGCAGCCTTTTGCCCTCATCCTCCAGCGCCAGGTTCCATTCGGCCAGTTCCGCCGGGATCACCGCCATCGGTTCGGCGAGGATCAGCACCATTTCGCGCTTGCCCAGCTTCTTCATCATCTCCGCCTTCTCCTCGACCAGGAGGAGTTGGCCCTTGGCGATCACGCCCACCCGGTCGGCCATTTCCTCGGCCTCCTCGATATAATGGGTGGTCAGGATGATGGTGACGCCGCGCTCCCGCAAGCGGTGGACCAGCTTCCACATGTCGCGGCGCAATTCGACATCGACGCCCGCCGTCGGTTCGTCGAGGAAGAGCAAATCGGGTTCGTGGGACAGCGCCTTGGCGACCAGCACCCGGCGCTTCATGCCGCCGGACAATTCCATCAGCTTGGCATGGCGCTTGTCCCATAACGACAGGTCGCGCAGCACCTGCTCGACATAGGCGGGGTTGGGCGCGCGGCCGAACAGGCCCCGGCTGAAATTCACGGTGTCGATGACCCGCTCGAACATGTCGACCGAGAGTTCCTGCGGCACCAGCCCGATCTTTCGCCGCGCGCCCTTATAGTCGCGCAGAGCGTCGTGGCCATCGACCCGGATCGCGCCCGCCGACGGGGTCACGATCCCGCAGACGATCGAGATGAGCGTCGTCTTGCCCGCCCCATTGGGGCCGAGCAGCGCGAAGATCTCGCCGCGCCGGATGGTCAGGTCGACCGGCTGGAGCGCGGTGACGCCGCTCTTATAGGTCTTGGTCACGCCCTCGACGGACAGGATCGGGTCGGTCATGCGGCAGTTCCCCGTTGGAAGACCGCCGCCTTATCAAGTGTTTCGTGCAGCGGCGATGGCCTTTTGCAACTCTTCGACCGGCAGCGCGCCCGACAATATGCGATTGCCGACGATCCAACTCGGCGTGCCGGTCAGGCCCAGCCGCCCCGCGGCTTCCAGATTGCGCGCGATCTCGGCATCCGCCTGGGGCTGGAACGCCGCCATCCGGCTCGCATCGACCCCGGCCTTCGCGGCGGCGGCGGCGATGGTCGCGTCACTGACCGGCCCGCCCGCATAAAGGGCATCGTGGAAGGCGGCGAACTTGCCCTGCGATGCGGCGAGCAGGCTCATCCGCGCCGCCGCCTTGCTCGACGGGGCGAGGATCGGCAACTCGCGATAGACGATACGCAGCTTCGGGTCGGCCTGGGTCAGTTGCTTGAGCAAAGGCAGGCTGGCCCGGCAATAGCCGCAATTATAGTCGTAAAATTCGACCAGCGTGACATCGCCCTTCGGATTGCCGGTATAGGCATTGCCGAACGGCTTGGTCAGGTCACCGCCGATCGCCGCCACCGCCTTGCCTTGCTCGCGATCCTGAAGCCGCTGCATCGCCTCCGGGATCACTTCGGGATGGTCGAGCAGATAGGCGCGGACGCTGTCGCCCGATGCGCCGCCAGGCGCGATCAGCGGCGCGAGCGCCAGTGCGGTGCCGCCGCCGACCAGGCCGCCCAGGACCGCGACGGCGGCCAAAGTCTTCACGCTCATCGGCGACGCTTCTTCTTGGTGCTGGCGGCGGCGTCGGCAGAGGTCATGGCGATATCCTGGGCCCGAATCCATTCGGACGTGTTGGGGGTGAGATTGGCGAGCGCATAGCGCGCGCTCTGGATGGCGGTGCGGGTGTCGCCCATCATGCTCGCCCGCTCGGCGGTGGCGAGCGCAGCGCGCGGGGTGTCGCCCAGTTGCTCATAGGCGGTGCCGAGTTGGACCCAGGCAAAGGGATTGTCCTCGTCGCGCTGGACCGCGACCTTCAGCACCTTCACCGCCTCGGGCAGGTTGCGCTTGTCCTCGGTGGCGATCAGCGCATGGCCGAAGGTGGTGGCGATCAGCGCGTTCTGGCCCGACCCCATGGTCGCGGCGCGCAAGGGGGCCAGGGCCTCTTGCGGCTTGCCCGATTCCAGCAGGATCTGCCCCTGGATTTCCTGGAAATAGGGGTCTTGGGGATCCTTGGCGATCAGCGCATCGGCTTCCGCCTCGGCTTTGTCGGGATAGGCGGCCTTATGATAGGCATAGGCGCGGGCATAATGTGCATAGACCGACTGGTCGGTGTCGGGGAATTTCTGGAGCGTCGTCTCGGGCGGTGAGATATAGCCGAACAGCTTGGCCTTCACCCGCAGGAAGCGTTCCTGCAATTTGGGATCGACCGGCGTGTTCCAGGCGGGCGAGGCCTTCAGATCGTCGGTCAGCGCCTGGATACGGGTGGACGACAGAGGGTGGGTCTGCGCGAAGGGATCGATGTTGACGTAACCATAGCGATATTGCTGGTTCTGCAACTTCTTGAAGAAGCTGAGCATCCCCTTGCCGGTCACGCCCGATGTGGTGAGGTAGCGCGCACCCGCCGCGTCCGCCGCCGATTCCTGGTTGCGGCTGAACGCCAGCACCTGGCCCATCGCGGCCTGCTGCCCCGCCGCCATGACGCCCATGCCTGCCGCGCCGCCGCCCATCGCGACCGCGGCCAAGCCCAGCACCATCGACAGAAGCTGCATCTTCATCGCAGGCTTCATCGCCTGTTCGCTCAGGATCACATGGCCGTCGGCGATATGGCCCAGCTCGTGCGCGACGACGCCCTGCACCTCGTTCACATTGTCCGCCGCCTGAAGCAGCCCCGAATGGACATAGACGATCTGCCCGCCCGCCACGAAGGCGTTGATCGAATCGTCGTTGATCAGGACGATCTTCACATCGCGCGGAGAAAGGCCGGCGGCCTTTATCATCGGCGCGGACATGTCGGCGAACAGTGATTCGGTCTCGGCATCGCGAAGGATCGACTGCGCGGCGGCGGGTTGCGCCCAGAGCAGGATCGTGGCGGCGAAGGCGGCGATCAGTCGCTTCATGCTTCCTCTATCGCCGGGTCGGCTTCGGGACACAACCGGCTTTGCAGCCTGGGATGCGATGGACCGGCCTTGCCATTGGCTGGCTTAACGCGCGGCGAACGAAAGGGTGGCGGGGCGAAGGCGGGACTTTCCTTCAACAAAGGAAAGTACCGCCGCCCATCCCAGAGCTAATCGACATTCCTGCCATTTCTTCTTCCCTCGCCCCTGGAAACGGGAGAGGGTTAGCGGAGCTTGCCAGCCTGCTGGCTAGCGCAGCTTGGGTGAGGGGTCGAGCGAGCCAAAGGCTCGCGCGCTCTTAGAGCGCTCACCCCTCACCCAGCTCCGACTAAGCCTTTGCTTTCGCAAAGACCAAGTCTGCGCAATCCTCTCCCCTCGAAGAGGGGCGAGGGGAAAAAAGGGCATATCTCAATGTCGATCCGGCCTAACGAAAAACGCCCTCCTTCCGCTGGGGAAGGAGGGCGTTTCGCGTCGATCAGGGAAGCGATCAGGCGCCGAAGGTGCGCTGCCACCAGCCGCGGCGCGGGGCTTCGCTGGTGGAGCCTTCTGCCTCCGCCGGTTCGGCCGCCGGAGCGGGTTCCGCCTCGACCGTGGGCGCTTCCTCGGTCACCGGCTCGGCGGCCGCCTTGGGCGCGGGCTTCTTGCGGACGCGCTTGGGCTTGGCCGGGGCTTCCGCTTCGGCTTCGACCACGGGTGCGGCTTCTTCGGCGACCGGCTCGGCGGCTGCCTTGGGAGCGGCCTTCTTGCGCACGCGCTTGGGCTTGGCAGGGGCTTCCGGCGCAGCGTCCTCGGCCACCGGCGTTTCGACGGGCGCTTCCACCGGCGTCTCGACCGTCTCGGTCACCACCGGTGCGGCCTTGCGAGCGCGCGGGCGGCGGCGGGTCTTGGGAGCCTCGCTCGCCTCGACCTCGGCCACGACCAGCGGCGTCGTCACCGGCGCGGCATCGCCCGCCTCGATCGGCTCCTCGATGGACAGCGGGGCTTCGACGGCGTCATCGTCGCCATCCACCTCGGTCGAAGCCTCACCGGCTTCCACCGCGCCACCGTCCTGGCGGCGACCGCCACGACGACCGCGACGGCCACGGCGACGGCGGCCACCTTCGCGGGGTTCGCCCGACTCGGTTTCGGCTTCGTTCGCCTCGACCGGCTCGACGGCGTCTTCCTCGCCTTCGTCCGTCTCGTCGAGCTCGGCGTCGTCGGCGCTTTCGGCCTCTTCGCCATGCACGGCGTCCTCGGCCCCGCCACGGTTGCGACGACCACGACGACGGCGACGGCGCTTGCGGCCACCGCCTTCGCTCTCTTCACGCGGCTCGCGAGGCGCGGCGGCTTCGGTCGATTCCTCCTCGACCTCTTCCTCTTCTTCCTCCTCGACCTCGTCGATCAGATCGTCCTCATCCTCCTCGACGGGCAGGAGCGTGTCGATCTTGGGCGCATAGGCAGGCGGCGGGCCCGAGGCCTCGACCGTCATGCGCGCCCCCTCTTCCTCGCGGTCCGGGAGGATTTCGACCGTCACGCCATAGCGATCCTCGATCTCGGCGATATCGGCGCGCTTGCGGTTGAGGACATAGATGGCCGCTTCCTGGCTGGCGCGCAGCGTCAGGATCGAGCCGCGACCGCGCGCGGCCTCGTCCTCGATCAGGCGCAGCGCCGACAGGCCCGCCGACGAGGCGGTGCGGACCAGGCCGGTGCCCTCGCAATGCGGGCAGGGGCGGGTGCTCGCCTCCAGCACGCCGGTGCGCAGCCGCTGGCGGCTCATTTCCATCAGCCCGAAGGACGAGATACGGCCGACCTGGATGCGGGCGCGATCGTTCTTCAGCGCCTCCTTCATTGCCTTCTCGACCTTCCGGACATTGGAGTTGTTGTCCATGTCGATGAAGTCGATGACGACCAGACCCGCCATGTCGCGCAGACGCAACTGGCGCGCGATTTCCTGCGCGGCTTCCAGATTGGTCGCGGTCGCCGTCTGCTCGATATTATGCTCGCGGGTCGACCTCCCTGAGTTGATGTCGATCGACACCAGAGCCTCGGTCGGGTTGATGACCAGATAGCCGCCCGACTTCAACTGCACGACCGGATTGTACATCGCGGCAAGCTGGTCCTCGACATGCGCGCGCTGGAATAGCGGGACCGCATCGGCATATTGCTTCACCCGGCGGGCATGGGCGGGCATGAGCAGCCGCATGAAGTCCTTCGCCTGGCGATAGCCTTCCTCGCCCTCGACGATCACTTCCTCGATCTCGCGATTATAGATGTCGCGGATCGCGCGCTTGATCAGATCGCTGTCGCCATAGATCAGCGCGGGCGCCGACGAATGCAGCGTCTTTTCGCGAATCCCGTCCCACAGGCGCGCCAGATAGTCGAAGTCGCGCTTGATCTCGGTCTTGGTGCGCTGAAGGCCCGCCGTGCGGACGATGCAGCCCATGGTCGAGGGCAAGGCCATGTCCGCCATGATCGACTTCAACCGCTTGCGATCGGCGGCGTTGGAAATCTTCCGGCTGATCCCGCCGCCATGCGACGTGTTGGGCATCAGTACGCAGTAACGGCCGGCCAGCGACAGGTACGTGGTCAGCGCCGCGCCCTTGTTGCCGCGCTCTTCCTTGACGATCTGGACCAGCAGCACCTGGCGGCGATGGATGACGTCCTGGATCTTGTAGCGACGGCGCAGATTCTGGCGACGCTGGCGCAGAGCCTCGACCTGGTCGTCGTTGACGGTCGACTTCTTCGGGCGCGGGGCGGCGTCACCATCCTCGTCGTCATGATGATCGTCGGCATGATCGTCATAGCCTTCGCCGTCATGATCCTCGTCATCCTCGGCGTCGAGTTCGGCGCGCAGCGCGGCCTCTTCGGCGGCATGCTCGGCCTCTTCGCGGAGCAGGGCCTCGCGATCCTCCTTGGGGATCTGGTAATAGTCGGGGTGGATTTCCGAAAAGGCCAGGAAGCCGTGACGGTTGCCGCCGTAATCGACGAACGCCGCCTGCAACGACGGTTCGACCCGGGTCACCTTGGCGAGGTAGATATTGCCCTTGAGCTGCTTGCGCTCGGCCGATTCGAAGTCGAATTCCTCGATCCGGTTACCCTTGACGACGGCCACGCGGGTTTCTTCCCGGTGGCGTGCGTCGATCAGCATACGCGTGGTCATTATGAAGTCTCCACGCGCGCGTCGGGCCCTGTGGCAGCCGTCGCGCGCGGTAAATAGGGGCGGCGGCGCGGGGCGCCGGTCCGCTGGAAAGAACGGATGTCGTGTCGGCCACAGCCGCAGCACCGGCAACGGGGCCGGTGCGGACCCACGACACCGCGATCCCACCGGCAAAGGCCGGTCGGTCTGCGGGGTGGATCATATGCGTCATGCGAGCGTCAACCTGGTTGGTCCGGGCGCGAAAAACTCTCGCCGTCCCGAGCCTTTGGGAGATGGCCCCGTCCCGATCGTTTGGGAGAGGTGATCGAGGCCGGGGTCCGCCGGATAGCTAGCATCATCGGAACGTTTGCGCAACAGGCGGAAATCTGCCGATTTTGGCGGCAAAAAAATGCCGAATTGCCGGTTAACCAATAGTTGAAAGGCCCTCGACAGGGGCCGTCGCCTAGACCCGCCATGTCGATCCCCGGATCGCCAAAAAGGGTTTGAGGTGATGGCTTTTCGCTGGACCAGCGGCAGGCGGGCGCGGCATGTACGCCGGGTCGTGTTGATGCTGTTCGCTTTTCTGTTCGGGCTCCTCGCGCCTGGCGGCGCCTGGGCCGCCACGGTTCAGAAGATCATCGTGCGCGGCGCGCAGGTGATCATCCGATTCGATTCGCCGGTGAAGCGCGCGCGCAGTGTCATGCTGGGCGAGCAGCGTCGCGTGGCGATCGACGTGACTGGCGCGACGCCCGGCGCGGCGACGATCCGCGACGGCGCGGTGCGCAGCCTGAGCCAGCGCCGAATCGCACCCGGCATCACCCGCCTGACCTTCGAACTGGCGCAGGATGCGGTGATCTTCGACGGCGGGTTCGACGATGACGGACGGCAATTGTCGCTGACGCTCAAGCCGCTGAACAAGGGCTTCACCCAGGCGAGTTTCGCGGGCGGGCTCGACTTCTTCCCGTTCCATTTCCAGCGCAAGCCCGCCTACACCCTGACCGTCCCGGTGCCGAGCCCGTCGCGCAACCTGCCCCTGCCGCGCGTGCGGGGCGCGGACAATCGCCCGCTGGTGGTGATCGATGCGGGGCATGGCGGGGTCGATCCCGGCGCGATCAACCCGCAGACCGGCCTGCGCGAAAAGGACCTGACGCTCGCCATCGCCAAGGCGATTCGCGACACGCTGGTCGCCAGCGGGCGGGTCCGCGCCGCGCTGACCCGCGAGGACGACCGCTATATTCTCCACCGCGAGCGTTACGGCATCGCGCGGCGGCTTCATGCCGATCTGTTCATCTCGATCCATTGCGACAGCGCGGGCGCGGGCGAGGCACGCGGGGCGACCGCCTATACCCTGTCCGACGTCGCCTCCGACAAGGAAGCCGCGCGACTGGCGGCACGCGAGAACAAGGCGGACGTGATCGCGGGCGTCGATCTGGGCGGCAACAGCGACGTGTCCTCGATCCTGATCGACCTGACCCAGCGCGAGACGATGAACGCCTCGGCGAGCTTCGCCCGCCTGCTGGGCCGCGAGGCGCAGCCGCTGATCCCGGTCAAGCCGACCTTCCACCGCATGGCCTCGCTCATGGTGCTGAAGGCCCCAGACATGCCGTCGATCCTGTTCGAGACGGGCTATATCTCCAACATGCAGGACGCGGCGTTCCTCGACAGCAAGGACGGACAGGACCGGATCGCCAAGGCGGTGTTGCAGGCGGTGGAGGTGCACTTCGCGCGGCGGATGGCGGCGCGGTAGGGTGGGGGCGACCTCTCCCGTTTCTGCGTCTCCATTGGGGGGCGAGAAGGTGCAATCGGGAACGGATTTCGGGAAAGTCGCGCTGCGATCGGCTTGCGGAGTGACCTGCAAAGTTCAATCCTTCCACTGAACCTTTCCAATCCGGAACAAGCGGCGGTGTAGCGCCTGATCTAATCTCTCTCGACCATTCCAAACGGCAGACGTACTGTGAGCCGACTATTAGAGAGAAGGGGGCCGTCTGTGGGGGCATGGGGCGCGTTGATTATGAGCTTCTTCGGAGCGGTTTTCGCTTCGTTGACGCTATATTGGCAGTGGCACTTGTCCGGGGTCGCTCTGGCGCTGCCCTTCTTGGTGTTCATCCTGATCGGTTTCGCCGCAAGCTATGTGATCCGTACCCCCGGCGAGGGCATCAAGCCGTCGCCAAAGGAAGAACGAGCCATCATGTGGAGTAGCATCGGCGAAGGCGTCGGCCTTTTCCTTGCCGCCAACATCGTCATGAACCTAGATCGGCCTGATCTTCTGTTGCCATCGATGGCGCTAGTCGTCGGCCTGCATTGTCTGCCAATCGCTTTCGCTGCTGGCTTTCGCCCGTTCTATGTTCTTGGGACGGCGCTGGTTGTTGCAGCGATTATGGGCTTCTTCGTGGGAGCCCCTACAGGCGGTGAGGTGGCCGGGTTTATGGCTGCTGGTGCGCTCTGGCTTGCGTCCGGTATCGCAGTTCGACGCGACTGGGTGGCAAAGGGGCGAACGGCAGCGACAATCTGACCATTTCCTGCTTTACCATCCTCTTGGGACCGGCCCAGTATCATGGAGTGCCGGAAGGGCAACGCATCTGGTCCCCTTCGCCCGATCGGCGTAAAGGCATGTCGATGATCCGCGTCTGTGCCCTTTACCGTTTCGCGCCTTTCCCCGACCCGGTCGCGCTCCGCGAACCGCTTCTCACCGTCGCCGAGGCGAACGGCATTCGTGGGACGCTCCTTCTCGCGGGCGAGGGGATCAACGGGACGATCGCGGGGAGCCATGACGGGATCGAGGCGGTACTGGACCATATTCGCACGCTGCCCGGTTGCGCCGATCTCGACTATAAGGACTCGACCGCCGAGGCGATGCCGTTCCACCGGATGAAGGTGCGGGTGAAGCGCGAGATCGTGTCGATGGGCGTGGAGGGCATCGATCCGACCCGCGAGGTCGGCACCTATGTCTCGGGCGAGGAATGGAACGCTCTGATCGCCGACCCGGATACGCTGTTGATCGACACGCGCAACGATTATGAGGTGGCGATCGGCACGTTCGACGGTGCGGTCGATCCGGGGACGAAGAGTTTCCGCGACTTCCCCGCCTGGTTCCGCGAGAACCGCGACGAACTGATGGCGGCCAAGTCGAAGGTCGCGATGTTCTGCACCGGCGGCATACGCTGCGAAAAGGCGACCGCGTTCCTGAAGGCCGAGGGGGTGGAGGATGTCTTCCACCTCGACGGCGGCATATTGAAATATCTGGAGACGATGCCCGAGGCGGAGAGCCGCTGGCAGGGCGAGTGCTTCGTCTTCGATGCGCGCGTCGCGGTCGGGCATGGGCTGGCGCAGGGCAGTCACGGGCTGTGCCATGGCTGCCGGATGCCGGTCGGGCCCGAGGACATGGCCTCGCCGCTCTATGTCGAGGGGGTGAGTTGCCCCGCCTGCCACGGCACACGCGATGCGGAGCGGCTGGCCGCCTATGCCGAGCGGCACCGGCAGGAGGCGCTGGCGGCGGCGCGCGGGGTCGCGCATGTCGGCGCGCGTTATGACCCGCCGGGCGCGCCGGGCGACGAACCGCTCCGCCCCTGACGGCAAGCGGGTGGCAAGCGTGGCCGAACCTGCTACACGAGCCCGCGCAAAGCCATGGCCGTCGACTCCTCCCCCCCCACCGATCCGTCCGAAGGTCCGCGTCGACGCCTGTTGAGCCGTTGGTGGGTGAAGGCGCTCGCCGCGCTGGCGCTGCTGGTCGCGATCGGGGCGGGCGTGTTCTGGTTCGTGTTCATGCGCGACCTTCCCTCGGTCGATGCGCTCAAGGCCTATGAGCCGCCGCTGCCCACCCATGTCCGGGGGATCGATGGTGCGCCGATCCAGTCCTATGCCCGCGAACGCCGGGTGGAATTGTCGTTCAACGAATATCCGCCGCTGCTGATCCGCGCTTTCCTGGCGGCGGAGGACAAGAGTTTCTTCGAGCATGGCGGCGTCGATTATCCGGGGCTGGCGGGCGCGGTCATCGACTATGCCAGGAAATGGGGCACCGGGCGGCGGGCGCGGGGCGGGTCGACCATCACGCAGCAGGTCGCCAAGAACCTGTTGATCGGCAATGCCTATTCCCCGACGCGCAAGGTGCGCGAGGCGATCCTGGCCTATAAGATTGAGGATACGCTGACCAAGCCGCAGATCCTCGAACTCTATCTCAACCAGATCGCGCTCGGGCGGAACGCCTTTGGGGTAGAGGCGGCGGCGCATGCCTATTTCGACAAGGAATTGAATGATCTGACCTTGGGTCAGATGGCCTATCTGGCGGTGCTGCCCAAGGGGCCGTCCAATTACGATCCGGTCCGCCATCCCGACCGGGCGCTGGAACGGCGCGCCTATGTCCTGCGCGAGATGCTGCGCAACAATTTCATCACCCGCGCGCAATATCAGGCGGCCATGGTCGAGCCCCTGGGCACGGTGCTGCGCCGCACCCCCAAATATGCGCAGGTCGGCGGCTATTTCGTGGAAGAAGTCCGCCGCCAGTTGATCAAACTCTACGGCGAAAAGGCGGAGAGCGGGCCGCATAGCGTCTATGACGGCGGCCTGTGGGTGCGGACATCGCTCGACACGCGGCTCCAGGATCTGGCGACCGAGGCGTTGCGCGACGGGCTGGTCCGGTTCGAGGGCGGGCGTGGCTGGTCCGGGCCGATCCGGCACGAGGATATCGGCGGCGACAATTGGCAGCAGGCGCTGCTCAATACCAATATCGCGCTCGACTATCGCGACTGGCGGGCGGGGATCGTCACCGCCAAGGATTCGGGTGAGGCCATGATCGGCTTCGCCAATGGCCGCACCGGCACGCTTCCGCGCTCGGGCGCGCAGATGCCGCGCCGGGGCAGCGCCGCGACCGCGTTCAGCGCGCTCAAGGTCGGCGATATCGTCGCGGTCGCGCCGGAAGGCAGCGGCTTCGGCCTGCGTTCGGTGCCGCGCATCTCTGGCGGGTTCGTGGTCGAGGAACCGGCGACCGGCCGCGTGCTGGCGATGCAGGGCGGGTTCGACGCGCGGCTCCAGGCGTTCAACCGCGCCACCCAGGCCCAGCGCCAGCCGGGCTCGACGATCAAGCCGATCGTCTATTCCGCCGCGCTCGACCATGGCATGACCCCCGCCTCGATCATCGTCGATGGGCCGTTCTGCGTCGACCAGGGGGCGGGGCTGGGCACCAAATGCTTCCGCAACTTCGGCAATTCGGCGGGCGCCGGGCCGCACACCATGCGCTGGGGCATCGAGCAGTCGCGCAACCTGATGACCGTGCGGACGGCGTCGACCGTCGGCATGAAGAATGTCGTGGCGACGATCAAGCAGATGGGGATCGGCGATTTTCCGCCCTATCTCGCCTATGCGCTGGGCGCGGGCGAGACGACGGTGGCGCAGATGGTCAACGCCTATGCCATCCTCGCCAATAACGGGCGCGGCGGCGATCCCACGCTGATCGACTTCGTGCAGGACCGGCACGGCAAGGTGATCCTGCCGGAGAATTGGCGCGCCTGCGACCGGTGCAACGCGGCGGACTATGACGGCAAGCCGATGCCGCGCCCGATCTCGCGCCAGCGCCAGGTGCTCGACGCGATGACCGCCTATCAGATGGTGCATATCACCGAGGGCGTGATCCAGCGCGGCACCGCGACGGCCTTGCGCGACCTGAACCGCCCGATGTTCGGCAAGACCGGCACCAACAACGGCCCGACCGATGTGTGGTTCGTCGGCGGCACCCCGCAGTTCGTCGGCGGGCTCTATATCGGCTATGACCATCCGCGCTCGTTGGGCGGCTATGCCCAGGGTGGCACGATCGCGGTGCCGATCTTCCGCCAGTTCGCCGAAAAGGCCTATGAGGGGTTGGAGAAGCTGCCCTTCCGCGCGTCGCCGGGCATTCGCATGGTCCGCATCGACCGGGCGAGCGGGCGGCCGGTCTATGGCACCTTCCCGACCGGCGACGATCCCAAGCCCGCCGTGATCTGGGAGGCGTTCAAGCCCGAGAGCGAGCCGCGCCGCCGCGCCCGCCGGAATGCCGAGGCGGCGAGCCAGGCCCCCGCGACGCCGACCGGTCCGGCGACGCCCGCGCCGCCGCGCGACAGCGATTTCTTGCAAAGGGAAGGCGGAATCTACTAGCCCGCTTCCCATATTCGCCTTTTCCCGTTCCCCTGGGCGCAGGAGAGGCGACCGATTCGGAGAATATTCATGCGCGCTGAAGCGCAGGCTCATGTCGATACGATCAATGACGCTCTGGCGCTGCTGCGCCGCTTCCTCGACTGGGACCGCGCGCTGCGCCGCCTGGACGAGTTGAACGCGCGCGTCGAGGACCAGGCGCTGTGGAACGACCCCAAACAGGCGCAGGCGGTGATGCGCGAGCGTCGTCGCCTGGACGAAGCCATCACCGCCACCCGCGCCATCGAGAACGAACTTTCGGGCACGGTCGAGCTGATCGAACTGGCGGAGATGGAGGGTGACGAGGAACTGGAGACGGAAGCCGTCACCAGCCTGGGCGAACTCGCCAAGCGGGCCGAGGCCGACAAGGTAAAGGCGCTGCTGGCCGGTGAAGCCGACGCCAATGACAGCTATATCGAGATCAACGCGGGCGCGGGCGGCACCGAGAGCCAGGACTGGGCCGGGATGCTCCAGCGCATGTATACCCGCTGGGCCGAGCGGCACGGCATGAAGGTCGAACTGATCGACTTCCATGCGGGTGAACAGGCCGGGATCAAGTCGGCGACGCTGCTGGTCAAGGGCGAGAACGCCTATGGCTATGCCAAGACCGAGTCGGGCGTGCACCGGCTGGTGCGGATCAGCCCCTATGACTCCGCCGCGCGCCGCCACACCAGCTTTTCGAGCGTATGGGTCTATCCGGTGATCGACGACAATATCGAGGTCGAGATCAACGAGAGCGAGTTGCGCATCGACACCTACCGCGCGTCGGGTGCGGGTGGGCAGCACATCAACACCACCGACTCGGCGGTGCGCATCACCCACTTGCCGACCGGCATCGTCGTGCAGTGCCAGAACCAGCGCTCGCAGCACAAGAACAAGGCCGAGGCCTATAACCAGCTTCGCGCCCGCCTGTACGAACGCGAATTGGCCGAGCGCGAGGCGGTGGCCAATGCGCAGAACGCGACCAAGACCGATATCGGCTGGGGCCACCAGATCCGGTCCTACGTGCTTCAGCCCTATCAGCTGGTGAAGGATCTTCGGACAGGGGTCACCTCGACCGCGCCGGGCGATGTGCTCGACGGCGATCTCGATTCCTTCATGGCGGCGGCGCTGTCGCAGCGGGTGACTGGTGAAGCCGTCGCCGTGGAAGACGTCGAGTAAGATGTCGAAGCGGGGGTCCATGCTGGCGGCGGCGCTGCTCATCGCGCTGGGGGGCGCGGTGACGGCGTGTGACGGCTCCAAGCCGCTCATTCCGCACAAGGACGAGGAGGAACGGCCCGGCCCCTTCCCGGCGGCGGATCGCCCGGTCGCCGATGTCGTGTCGTCGCGCTGGTCGAGCGAGGACGCCCGCGATCGCTTGCGCGAGGCGGATCAGGTCATGGACCGGGCGAAGATCCGCCCCGGCATGACGGTGGCCGATATCGGCGCGGGCGAGGGCTATTACACCGTCCGCCTGGCACAGCGTGTCGGCAAGACCGGCCGCGTGCTGGCCGAGGACATCGTCGCCGCCTGGCGCGACCAGCTGGCCGAGCGCGTGTCGCGCGAACGGCTGGACAATGTCAGCGTCCGGCTGGGCGAACCCGCCGATCCCAAGCTGCCGCCCAACAGCTTCGACCGCGTGATGATGGTCCATATGTATCACGAGATCGAACAGCCCTATGAATTCCTCTGGCGGCTGTTCCCGGCGCTGAAGCGCGACGGTCTGGTGGTGGTCGTCGATGCCAATCGCCGCACCAAGGCGCATGGCACTCCGCCCGCGCTGCTCAAATGCGAGTTCGAGGCGGTGGGCTTCACCCAGGTCTCGATCGAAAACATGCCCTCGGCGGGCGGCTATCTGGCGACCTTCCGGGCGACCGGACCCCGGCCGGAACCCGGCGCGATCCGCCCCTGTCGCATGCAGGGCGACTGACGCCGTCAAAACGTCGTCGTCAGGGTGACGGATTTGCAACCTGACAGCTTTGTCATGCATTGATCCGGTATCGGAACCGCAGGGTGCCGATAGGCCACCGGCCAGCATGGGTCGGGGCTCCGTAGAAGGAGATGATGATGAACACGCTTATGATCGCCGGACTGCTACTCGGTGGGGTGGCGGCGTCCGACGGCGCGCTCGAACACCGAGTGCGGATCGACCATCATTCGGGGCCGGTCGCGGTCCGTTACAGCGCCGATGTCGGCGTGACCCACAAGCAGATCGGTGCGGTGACCACCGGCGGGCGTCCCTCGACGCTGCGGTGCCAGTGGAGCGCGAACGTGACCGTCCACCGCGAGGCGCGGGCGGATAGCGGCGCGACCCTGATGCGCAGCGCGAGCCGTGATGGTGTGATCGAGGGCAGCCGTCCCGGCTGGTGCAGCGCCAACCGCACCGCGATTGCGCAGGAAGTGGCCAGGCGGCAGGAATCGGTCCGCGATCACCTTCAGGCGGTCGCACAGGAGGACCATGGCTTGCTGCGCGCCGAGATGGACCGCCTCCATGCCGAGACGCGCGCTGGATGACGATCGACATGAAGACCATATGGGCCGCCATCGTCACGGTGGCTCCGATGCTGGCCGCAACGCCCGCCATCGCGCAACAACGCCCCAGCATCGGGGTGGAGTTGAACAGCGACGAGAATCGTCGCGGCCTGAGTTGGAGCGGGGGGCGGGTTTCGCCCTCCGCCGATATCTTCGCGACCAGCGGCCCGTTCGAGGCGAGCGGGCGGATCGTGTCTTTGCGCGAATCGGATCGGCATGGCGGCGCGGGCGTGGTCGGGGACCTGATGCTGGGCGCCAGTACGACGCTGGGCCTGGTCACGGTACGCGGGCGGGTGACCGGTCATCTGTTCGGCGGGGCGGGCTTCGACGCCGATTATGTCGAGCTGGGTGGATCGGCGGCCTATACGCTGGGTCCGGTGAACGTCGAGGCGGGCGCGGACTATGCGCCGTCACAGGATGCGATCGGCGGCGACAATCTCTATCTCCATGCCGGTGTGCAGGCGGGGATTCCCGGCACGCCCTGGACCCTGCTGGCGGGGGTCGGGCATTCCTCGGGCAGCACCGACAACGGTTTCCGCGCCGCCCGGCTGCGTCCCGGTGGCGATTATAGCGACTGGCGCCTGGGCGTCGAGCATGTGACGGGGCCGGTGACCTTGGGCCTGGATTATGTCGGCACCGACGTGTCGGAGCGGACCGCTTCCGCCTTTCCCCTGGCCGATGCGCGGCATTCGGGCGATCGGATCGTCGGTCGGGTACGGTTCGGTTTTTAGGACGGATCGAAGTTCCATTCGGTTCCTTGTCCCCCCTCTTCCCTTGAAGAGGGGCAAGAGGATTGTCCTCATTGGCGCGACGGCGTCACACCAGTCCCTGTTCGCGCAGGCTGACGATCCCGGCGCGGGTGACGATCAGGTGATCGAGCAGCGCCACGTCCAGTGCGGCCAGCCCCTGGGACAGACGGCGGGTCATCGCCAGGTCGGCGGCGCTGGGGCGGGCATCGCCATCGGGATGGTTGTGCGCGATCAGCACCGCCCGCGCCGCCAGCAACAGGACGTCGCGCGTGATCCTCGCGATAGGCATCGTCACCCGGTCTTCCCGGCCCCAGGCATGACGCAATCCCAATATGGTTCGTTGCGGACATAAAAAGGCGACTCCGATCGCCTCCTGCCGACCGACAGCCAGGCCGGCGAACAGTTGAAACGCATCCTCAAGGGTTTGAATTCGACGCGGACGGGTGGGAACGAGCGGCATGGGTCGGTCTGCCTCGCGGCGCGCGTCCGGGCATCTTCGTCCCGCTCCGATCCGGTGCGGCTTGGCGGCGGGGCCCTGTGGCGCTAGGCCGGGACCATGCGGCAATATCTCGACCTCATGGACCGGGTGCTGACCCAGGGCGTCCGGCAGATGGACCGGACCGGCACGGGCACCCTTTCGGTTTTCGGACACCAGATGCGGTTCGATCTGGCCAGGGGCTTTCCCGTCCTGACCACCAAGAAGCTCCATCTGCGCTCGATCATCGTCGAGCTGCTGTGGTTCCTGCGCGGGGACACCAATGTCCGCTGGTTGCAGGAGCGTAAGGTCAGCATCTGGGACGAATGGGCCGACGAGGCGGGCGATCTGGGGCCCGTCTATGGCAAGCAGTGGCGCGACTGGGCGACGTCGGACGGTCGCCATATCGACCAGATCGCGGAGCTGGTGGAGCAGATCCGCACCCAGCCCGCCTCGCGCCGCCAGATCGTGTCGGCCTGGAACCCCGGCGACCTGCACGCCATGGCGCTGGCCCCCTGTCATTGCCTGTTCCAGACCCATGTCGCGAATGGCCGATTGTCGCTGCAACTCTATCAGCGGTCGGCGGATATCTTCCTTGGGGTGCCATTCAATATCGCGTCCTATGCCTTGCTGACGCATATGCTTGCGCAACAATGCAATTTGGAGGCGGGCGAGTTCATCTGGACCGGCGGCGACTGCCATCTCTACCTGAACCATCTGGACCAGGCGCGGACGCAGCTGGCGCGCGAACCCGGCGCGCTGCCCCGGCTGGAAATCCTGCGTCGCCCCGAGGCGATCGACGGCTATGAGTCCGAGGATTTCGTGCTCCACGACTATGTCGCGCAGCCGCATATCAAGGCGGCGGTGGCGATATGATCACGCTGGTCCTGGCGCGCGCGCGCAACGGCGTGATCGGGCGCGACGGCCAGTTGCCCTGGCACCTCCCCGCCGACCTCAAGCGGTTCAAGGCGCTGACCATGGGCCAGCCGATGATCATGGGCCGCAAGACCTTCGAGAGCTTTCCGTCGCCGCTGCCGGGGCGGCGTCACATCGTGCTGACCCGCGACCCGAACTGGTCGGCGACGGGGGCGGAGGTCGCGCACGGGGTCGCGGAGGCGTTGGCGCTGGCGGGCGAGGGTGCGGTCTCGGTGATCGGCGGTGCGGAAATTTTCGAACTGTTCCGCGACCTTGCCGATCGGGTCGAGTTGACCGAGATAGATATGGATGCCGAAGGCGAGACGATCGTCGCACCCTTCATCGGTTGGCGCGAAGTTAACAGAAAGCATTATCCTGCCTTGGACGGTCGCCCGGCTTATTCCTTTGTGACGCTGGCCAAGTGACAGAAGAAATGGTCGGTAAAGATCGGTTAATAACATTGTGAAAATTTTGTTCGCCGCCCATCTTCATTTGCGATCGGAAGGCTCGTAAAGGTCGGGCTTGAGAGAAGGATTGCGACTGCGATGGCGCGGTGCGGTCGAAGCGAAGGTGGGGCGCCACGCGATGATCATGGATTGGGAGAGCGAAGGTCAGAACCGGCCCGATATCGATCCTCCCGGATTGTTCGACGCCAGCCGCGAGGCGTTGCTGTTCCTCGATCACCATCGGCTGACCCGCACGACGAACAGCTATGCGCTGGCGCTTCAGACCGTGCTGCATCCCTATGGCCCGTTGGGACAGGACGTGGCGCGCCGCACCGATGGCGGCGTCCGCCTGACCGAGGAGGATGTCGGCGAACTCATGCCGCTGGTCCGCGAGCATGAGGCGATCGGACCGGCGGCCGATCGTGCGCAACTGGAACGCGACCTCAGCGACCATGCCGAGGCGCTCGACTCGCTGACCAGCGACGCGCGCCAGATCACCAGCGACTTCACCAGCGACGTCGCCGCCCTGTCGCACGCCCATCGGCACGGCAGGACCCTGGGCAACGACCTGGGCCCCGATTCGGGCGCGATCGCGCTGCTGCTCGAACAGTTGATCGCACGTATCTCGAAGACCGAACGCGACCTGGAGGAATTGTCGGGCAGCATCGCCGCCTTGCGCAGCCGGATCGAATCGGTGCCGCAGAATGACGATATCGACCAGCTGACCGGGGTGATGAGCCGGACCGGCGCGCGCACCCTGATCGACGGGCTGGCCAGCGATTCGCATGGCTATGTCGTCGCGGCGTGCAGCCTGGACGATCTGGAGGGGATCAACGAACGCTATGGTCGGTCGGTCGCCGACAATGTCCTGCGCGCCTTCGTCGCGACGCTTCGCCAGGTGGCGGAAGGGGCGGAGATCATCCGCTGGCAGGGCAATTTGTTCGTCGTCGTGCTGCGCGGTCGCCCGCTGTCGATGGTGGCGGGGATGATGGAGGACGCGCGCGCGGCGATGCAGGCGCGGACCCTGCGCCTGCGGGGATCGGGCGAGCCGATCGGCGTGGTGACCATGTCCGCCGGGGTCGCGGTCGGGATCGGCGTGCCGATGCAGGAGGCGTTCGACCGGGCCGACGCGTTGCGCATGGTGGCGAGCGAGGGCATCGGCAATCGCGTGATGTCGCGCGCCTAGCCAATTCGGTGCGGCCTGTTATAGCGCCCGCCCATGCAGCGAGTTGATGGCGCGGGTCCGATCCCGGCGCATCTGGCGGGCGGGATCGTCGCGCTGGGCAATTTCGACGGATTTCACCTCGGTCATCAGGCGGTGGTCGGTGCCGCGGTCGCGCGTGCGCGAGCGGAGGGACGGCCCGCGCTGGTCGCGACCTTCGATCCGCATCCGATCCGCTATTTCCGGCCCGACGCGGCGCCCTTTCGCCTGACCACGCTCGACCAGCGCGAGCGGCTGTTCGCGGCGGCGGGTGTCGATGCGATGCTGGTGTTCCGCTTCGACCCCGAACTGGCGGCGCTGTCGGCGGAGGATTTTGTCGAGCAGCGGCTGCTCGCCGCATTGCGTGTCGGCGGGGTGGTGACGGGCGAGGACTTCACCTTCGGCCAGGCGCGGAGCGGCGACGTGAACGCCTTGCGCGCCTGGGGCATCGCACGCGGCTTTTCCACCGATGCCGTCGCGCCGGTCATGCTGGACGGGGAGACGATATCCTCGAGTCGCATCCGCACCGCGCTGGTCGCCGGACAGCCGCGCGAGGCTGCGCGCCTGCTGACCCGGCCCTTCACCATCGAGGGGGTGGTCCAGCATGGCGACAAGCTGGGCCGCACCATCGGCTATCCGACCGCCAATCTGGACATGGGACAGTATCTGCGCCCCGCTTACGGCATCTATGCGGTGCGCGGGCGGCTGGCCGATGGGCGGGTGCTGAACGGTGCCGCCAATCTGGGCATCCGGCCCAGCTTCGATCCGCCCAAGGAATTGCTG
Organism: Sphingomonas sp. 2378; assembly: GCF_038084995.1. NCBI lineage: Bacteria > Pseudomonadati > Pseudomonadota > Alphaproteobacteria > Sphingomonadales > Sphingomonadaceae > Sphingomonas > Sphingomonas sp. 2378. The sequence goes on along the minus strand of NZ_JAXCMJ010000002.1, from coordinate 54,229 downwards.
GAGCCGTATTTCTTCGACTTCACCGGTGACCTGTACGGTCAGGGCCTATCGGTCGAGCTGATCGAATATCTGCGGCCCGAGGCGAAGTTCGATTCGCTCGACGCGCTGGTCGCGCAGATGGATGCGGATTGCGCCCGCGCGCGCGCTCTGCTCGCCACGCATAATCCGGCATGACGCGGTAATTCAAACCCGCTAAGGGCGTGTCCCTTATGACCGACGCGCCCGATTACCGCGACACCGTCTTCCTGCCGAAGACCGATTTCCCCATGAAGGCGGGGCTTGCCGCCAAGGAACCGGCGATTCTGGATCGCTGGGCCCGGATGGGGCTGTACGACCGCCTCCGCCGCGAGCGGGCCGGGCGCGAGCGGTTCATCCTGCATGACGGCCCTCCTTACGCGAATGGCGACATTCATATGGGCCATGCCCTCAACAAGGTGCTGAAGGACATCATCGTCCGTTCGCAGACCTTGCTGGGCAAGGACGCGCCCTATGTCCCCGGCTGGGACTGTCACGGCCTGCCGATCGAGTGGAAGGTCGAGGAGGCGTATCGCGCCAAGAAGCTGAACAAGGACGAGGTGCCCGTCGCGCAGTTCCGCGCCGAGTGCCGTGCCTATGCCGACACCTGGGTCGGGACGCAAAAGGCGCAGTTCGAGCGGCTGGGCGTGATGGGCGACTGGGCCAATCCGTACCTGACCATGACCTATGACGCCGAGGCGGTGATCGCGGGCGAACTGCTCAAGTTCGCCGAGTCGGGCCAGCTCTATCGCGGGGCCAAGCCGGTCATGTGGTCGCCGGTCGAAAAGACCGCGCTGGCCGAGGCGGAGGTCGAATATGAGGACATCGTCTCCACCCAGATCGATGTCGGGTTCGAGGTGGCAAGCTGCCCCGAATATCCCGATCTGGTCGGCGCGCTAGCGGTCATCTGGACCACGACGCCCTGGACGATTCCGGTCAACCAGGCGCTGAGCTATGGCGAGGCGATCGACTATCTGCATTTCGAAAGCGCGGGGCGTCGCTATCTGGTCGCCGAGCCGCTGCTGCCCGCCTTCGCCAAGCGGACCGGCATCGCGGTGGAGACTTCCATCGGTCTGGTGAAGGGCCCGGCGCTGGAGGGCGCGACCGCCAGACATCCGATGCACGCGCTGGGCGGCTTCTTCGCCAAGCCCCGGCCCTTCCTGGCGGGGGATTTCGTCACGACCGAGGCGGGTACGGGTCTGGTCCATATGGCCCCCGATCATGGCGAGGACGACTTCCTGCTGTGTAAGGCCAACGGCATCGACCCGGTCTTCGCGGTGCAGGGCGACGGCACTTATCGCGAAGACTGGGCGTGGCTGGGCGGCCAGGGCAGCGTCATCAACAAGAAGTTCGTCTCCGCCGAGGGGCCGATCTGTTCGGACCTGCGCGAGATCGGCGCTCTGCTGTCCGCTTCGGACGATTTCCAGCACAGCTATCCGCATAGCTGGCGGTCGAAGGCGAAGGTCATCTTCCGCGCCACGCCGCAATGGTTCATCCCGATGGACCGTGCCGATGCGACGCTGGTGCCCGACATGGCTATGGCGACCGTCGACCCGATCTCGGGCGTGACACCGCTCCTCACCGTGCCGCTGGGCAATGGCGCGACGCTGCGCCAGACCGCACTCGACGCGATCGAGCGGACCCGCTGGGTGCCCGAGCGTAGCCGCAACCGTATCCGTTCGATGGTCGAGGGGCGTCCCGACTGGGTCATCAGCCGCCAGCGCGCCTGGGGCGTGCCGATCGCGCTCTATGTGAACCGCCAGACCGGCGAATATCTGAACGACAAGGCGGTCAACGCCCGCATCCTCGACGCCTTCCGGGCGGGCGGGGCGGATGCGTGGTTCACCGCCGATCATCAGGCGCTGCTGGGTGCCGACTATAATCTGGCCGATTACGAGCCGGTCAACGACATTCTCGACGTGTGGTTCGACTCCGGCTCGACCCATGCCTTCGTGATCGAGGCGCGCTATGGCGAAGGCACGCGCGCGAACCTCTATCTCGAGGGCTCGGACCAGCATCGCGGCTGGTTCCAGTCGTCGCTGCTCGAATCCTGCGGCACGCGGGGCCGGGCACCCTATGATGCCGTCCTGACCCACGGCTTCGCGCTCGACGGGCAGGGGCGCAAAATGTCCAAGTCGCTGGGCAATGTCGTCGATCCGCTCAAGATCATCGGCGAGTCGGGGGCGGATATCCTGCGCATCTGGACCGCCTCGACCGATTATTTCGAGGATGTCCGCATCGGCAAGGAGGTGCTGGCCACCGCCTCGGACAGCTATCGCAAGCTGCGCAACACCTTCCGCTATCTGCTCGGCGCGCTCGACGGGTTCGCGGAAGAGGAGCGTATCTCGTTCGACGCGATGCCCGAACTGGAGCGCTACGTGCTGGCGCGCCTGACCGCGCTCGACACCGAGTTGCGCCGCGCGGCGGATGCGTATGAGTTCAACCGCTATCTGCGCGCGCTGACCGATTTCGCGAATGAGGATCTGTCGGCCTTCTTCTTCGATATCCGCAAGGACTCGCTCTATTGCGACGCCGCGACCGATCCCAAGCGTCGCAGCTATCGCACCGTGCTCGACATCCTGTTCCACGCGCTGGTCCGCTACGCCGCGCCGATCCTGTGCTTCACGGCCGAGGAAGTGTGGCAGTCGCGCTTCCCTTCGGAGGATGGCTCGGTCCATCTGCTCGAATGGCCGGAACTGCCGCAGCTTGGCGAGGACGAGGCGCTGATGGCACGCTGGACCGAGATCCGGGGCCTTCGCGCCCAAGTGACCGAGGCGATCGAGCCGTTGCGCCGCGAAAAGACCGTGCGTTCGTCGAACGAGGCCGAGGTGACGGTGCCGTCGCTGCCGCTCGAACCCCATGCACTGGCCGAGGCGTTCATCGTCGCGGACGTAAGCCTGGCCGACAGCGTCACGGTGACCCGCACGACGAAGCACAAATGCGGTCGCTGCTGGCGGCATCTGCCCGATGTGGCGGTGGATGGCGAATTGTGCGGGCGTTGCGCCGAGGTGGTCGCGCATGGGTAAGTTCCCCCGGCTGGGGCTGGCGACGGCCTTCGCGCTGTTCCTGCTCGATCAGGTCGTCAAATGGGCGGTCACCGGCCCGCTGGCCTTGCGTGGACTGGGCGATGTCCGCGAAATCGTGGGTTTCTTCAACCTGCGCTTCGTGCCCAATTACGGCATCTCGCTCGGCCTGCTGACCGCCGACAGCAATGCCTCGCGCTGGGCCTTGGTCGCGATGACCGGGGCGATCGCGCTGGCGGTCGGCTTCTGGATGACGCGCGAGCGCAATCCGGTGGATCAGGTCGCGCTGGGCTGTGTGCTCGGCGGCGCGCTGGGCAATATCATCGATCGGGTGCGGTTCGGTTATGTGGTCGACTTCGCCGATCTGCACTTCGGCGAGTGGCGGCCCTTTTTGGTCTTCAATGTCGCCGATGCAGCGATTACGATAGGCGTTCTGGTTCTGCTGGCGCGCGCGCTTCTCGTGCGCGACCGGCCCGCTCCCGTGGAGAAGAGCAATGCGTAAGTTGGTGCCCGTCATCGCAGGTCTGTCCTGCGCCGCGTTGCTGACGGGATGTGGGGCCGGACGTGGCCTGGACCGGGCGCGCCCGGATGAATTCGCCGTCGCGCGCCAGCCCTCCCTGATCATTCCGCCCGACTTCGCGCTGGTCCCGCCCCAGCCGGGTGCCGCTCCCGTCCAGGCGCGCAGCGGCCAGCAGCAGACGCTCGACGCGCTGTTCGGCGGTCAGGCGGCGCGCAGCCAGTCGGAATATGGGCTGGTGCAGAATGCCGGTGCGGATACGGCCGATGCCGGCATCCGCTCCTCGGTCGGCGACCCCGGCACCAATGTCGTCGACAAGGGCGCGACCACCCGCGACATCGTCGCCGCGCCCGAAGGCGACGGCCAGGACGCGCGCGCCGCGACCAACTGATCCCGATCGAATTTGGAAAAGGGGCCGGGGCGCACAGGCTTCCCGGCCCCTTTTTTATGGTCAATAGGCGGGCGGTGCCGTGCCGTCGGCATCGCCGGGGGGCATATTCTCCGGCCCCATCACGAACTTTACCCGGTCGACACAGCCGACATGGCCCTGGGGTGAGGGGGCGAAGCGGGCGCTGCGCAGCACCGCCATCGCCTGATCGCCGAATTCGCTCGAGGGTTCGGCGGCGATCACCTTCATATTGCCCAACTCGCCCCAGGTCGCGACGTCGTAGCTGACGACCGCCCAACCCTCGATCGAGCGCCGCCGCCACGGCTCGGGGAAGCGCAACTGGGGCGGATTGGCCCAGCCATGCTGGTCGGGACAGGTGCTCCCATCGACCTTCGCGTCGTGCAGCGCTGGCGGCATGGCGGGCGCCTCCATCTTCATCGGCGCTCGGTGGAAGGGATAGAAGCAACCGGTCCGCGCGCCCTTGGTGAAGCGCGACGCGCGGATGGCGGCCAGCGACGCCTTGTCGAGCGCGGCATTGCCCGTGCCGCTGAAGACACGGGGGCGGAGGGGCTTGCCGCGTGCATCCAGGTCATAGGCGATCATCGACCAGCTCTGGACGCCGGGTGTCGCAGGAAGCGCCCGGAAATCGGGCAAGTGACGGATCAGCGGCTGGGGATAGGGCATGTCGAAGCAACTGCCCGCCGCGCTCCGTATCCGGTCCCACCCCTCTTTGGGCAACGGGCCGCTGGTCGAATGGATGGTATAGGACATGAGTTCGACCACATCCGCCTGGCCCAGCTTGCTGCCCCACCGGGCGAAGGTGACGGTGCAACCCTGTTGCGGCGCGCCGGAGGCGAAGCGACTGGCCGCCAAGGCGGGGGCGGTATCCTCGGCAAAGGCGACGAACCCCGGCGCATCGCGGGTGATCGACACCGGCCGCCCCGTCGCGTCGATCGCGAATCGATAGGTGACCCGGTCCGGCGAGGTCGGCGTTCCCCAGCTCAGCACATTCCAGGGGCGGCGGATCGGCTGCCCGGGGACCGGATTGGCCCCGCAGCGGACCTCTCCGGGCGTCCAGCCGATGAGGGAGCGATCGGTCGGCGGGGGCGGGACCGTGGCCTGGCCGGGAAGGGCCGACAGTGCGGCGGCGACGATCGCGGCGATGGCGGGGACGGTTACGATCGGGCCTGTGGTTCGGGGCATGGCGGGTGCTTCACTCCCTCGACGATCCGCCGATCTCCGGTCCGGGCGATCCCTCGCGCCCCAGTTCGGGTCGACGTCGCGCAGCTTATGGAGGAAATCGCCCCACAGCCAGTCCCATATGGAAAAGGGCGGCACCGTTGCCGACGCCACCCTTTCACCCCCCGATGGATTTTCGGATCAGAAGGCCGCGGTCAGCGAGAAGACCACCGTCGCATCCGAGATCGAGGCGCCCCCCGGCGTCTGATATTGCGAGAAGTTCGGCTGGATATAGGCCGCCTTCGACTTGGTGATGTCGGTGTCGATGTACGAGACGTTGAAGGTCAGGTTCTTGTACGCCGCGACATCGGCACCCAGCGACCAGTCCCAATAGCTGCCGGTGGGCGATAGGCTGGTGCCGTTGGGGCCCAGGCCCGGATTGCCCTTGGAATAGCCGATATGCGCCTTGGCGGTGATCGGCGTGCTGGGAATGCCGACCGCGCCGTCGCCGGTCAGATAGACGTTATCCCAGCGCTGGCCCCGGCTGTACGAGGTGTTGGAGAAGTTGCCGAGCGAGGTCTGCTTGGGCGCGTAATAGGCGCCGGCGGTCAGCGTCGCGGGACCGGCGGTGCCCGACAGGCGGCCGAAGAATTCGACCACGTCGGTTTCCGACGCGCCGCCCGGATAGGTGTACCAGGTCACGCCCGCGTCGACGGTCGCGGTGCCATAGCTGTGCTTGTACCCGGCAATGCCGTCCAGCTCCATATTGGCGCCGCCGAACGTGCCCCAGCCCGCCAGATTGGAGGCGAAGGTGCCGATATAGAAGCCGCTTTCATGCGCGATGGTCAGCGCGGCCTGGACGGAGGCGTTCTTGTTGGTCTGCGACACGCCGCGAAGGCGATAGTCGGTCAGGATCGCGGCGCTGCCGCTGACCGTGATGGGCGAGGGCGGTGCGGTTTCGGTGCCGCTGTCCTGCGCAAAGGCGGGCGTCGCGGCAACCAGCGAGAGGCCGCCAAGGAGGATCGTGGAGAAGCGCATCGTTTCCCTTTCAAACGGAAATTCGATGTTCTCACCTGCAAGCTCGCATCGGTGCGGCCTCTGTATGTCGGGCGAACCCGGCGGACCGTCTGCCGTAGCGATGTCTGAAATATTGGCAGGCGGTGGTGCACCGCACAAGCATAATCTATCGCATGGCGACATTCATCGCACAGGATGTTGCGCAAATAACACAGATTAAGAGCCTAAATTTTCGTGCCGTTCGCCCGTCGGCAAGGATCGGATATGAATGTCGCGCTGTGGATAAGGCAGGCCGACGCCATGTTCTTTAAACAGGAACCACAGGCGGTTGAGGACATCGGAGCGAACATTGCCGACGCCGCTTTCGGGGTCGCTGATCCAGGCCAGGATTTCATGCTGCAGCGCGTAATCGCCGAAGCCCATCAACCAGACGCCGGGCTTGGGACTTTTGAGCACGCGCGGCGATTCGTGCGCGGCGCGGAGCATCAACTCCTGCGCCAGTTTCAGGTCGCTGTCATAGGCGATCGAAACAGGAATCCGGACGCGGACGTTGCGGTCGGAATAGGACCAGTTCTCCACCTCCTGCGTCATCAGATTCTCGTTCGGGATCAGATGCTCCTTGCCGTCGCGGGTGATGATCGAGACGGCGCGCACCCCGATCTTGTTGACCCAGCCGATCTCGTTCTGGAGCGCGATGACGTCGCCCGGCTTGATCGATCGGTCCATCAACAGGATGATCCCGGCGATCAGATTGCCGATCGTCTTCTGCAACCCGAAACCGATCGCCAGGCCGAAGCCGCCCGAGAACAGCGCCAGGCTGGTCAGGTCGATTTCCAGCAGGTCGGTCGCGAAGAAAAAGGCGATGACGACGATGCCGATGCTGGCGAGCTTCTGCGCCAGCAGCTTCTGGGTCGGATCCAACCCGCGCGCATGGCCGATCCACTGCTCGGTGATGCGCGTGACGGCGCGGGTGACGGCCAGGATCGCGACGATGGTGACCAGCATCGTCACCAGCAGCATTACCGAGAAGCGCCGCGACCCGACGGTGAAGCCGATCTGCTCGGCAAGGCGAGTGACCGGCTCCAGCCCGCCGATCTCGCGGCTGAACAGCGCGACGAAGCAGACGATGGCGAAGACCCAGGCCAGCCAGCGCGGCAGGTTGAGCCCGCGCAGCAACTGGAACCCCGCCCGTGCCACCGACGCGCCCAGCGCCAGCCCGATCGGCACCCCCGCCAAAGACCCCCAGGGCCAGATCGCGCCCAGCGTCATCAGCAGGAAGGCGGCGGCGACATGCCGGGTGATCGCGCAGATGCGGACCTGGATCGCCTCGCCATGGGCGATGGCGAAGCGCTGGATCAGCGCGGCGACATGTGGTCCGACCTTGCGCCCCGCCACCACGCCGCCCGCCAGCATCGCCAGCGTCAGGGCGGCGGCGACCCCGGCCTCGATGGCCTCGGTGCGGGTCGGCAGTTCGATGCCGCTCGCCTGAAGCCATTCGAACAGCGTCATCCGCGCGCCGCCCGGAAGCGGTCCAGCCCCCGGTCGAGATCGGCGATCAGGTCGTCCACATCCTCCAGCCCGATCTGCAACCGAATCAGCGGCCCGGCGAAGTCGCGCCTGGTGACGCTGCGATAGCGGTGCGGATCGGCGGGGATGGCGAGGCTCTCATAGCCGCCCCAACTGAACCCCAGCCCGAAATGGGCGAGCCCGTCGAGCATCGCGGTGCGCGCCGCATCATTGCCGCCGTCGAGGACGAAGGCGAACAGCCCGCTCGAGCCCAGGAAATCGCGCGCGAACACGTCATGGCCGGGGCAGGAGGGCAAAGCGGGGTGAAGCACCTGCGCCACGCCCGGTTGTTCGGCGAGCCACCGGGCGATGGTCAGCGCGCTCGCCTGATGCTGGGCCAGCCGCACGCCCATGGTGCGCAGGCCCCGGCTGCCCAGATAGGCGTCGTCGGGGCTGGCGACCTGCCCAAGCTGGAAACTGGTATCCCGAAGCGCCGCCCAATGCGACGGCGCGGCGGTGACGGACCCCAGCATCGCGTCCGAATGGCCGACGACATATTTGGTGCAGGCCAGCACGGTCAGGTCGATGCCCTTCTCGATCGCCGGAAAGAACAGCGGCGTCGCCCAGGTATTGTCGAGGATCGTCGTGATGCCCTTCGCCTTCGCCACCGCGACGATGGCGGGAATGTCCTGCACCTCGAAGCTGAGCGAGCCGGGGCTTTCGAGGAAGATCGCGCGGGTCGCCGGGCCGATCAGATCGGCGATGCCAGCACCCACCAGCGGATCGTAGAAGCGCGTCGTGATCCCCATCCGCGCGAGCAATCCGGTCGCAAGCCCGCGTGTCGGATCATAGGCGCTGTCGACCAGCAGCAATTCGTCGCCCAGCGACAGCACCGACAACAGCGCCGCCGCGATCGCCGCCACGCCGGACGGGTAGAGGAAGGTCGCCTCCGCCCCCGGCTCCAGGCTGGTCAGCGCATCGGCCAGCGACCATTGGGTGGGCAGGCCCTTACGCCCGTAGAACAGCTTCTCATGCAGGTCGCCCGCGCCGGTGGCGCGCATATGCGCGACATTGTCGTAGAGCACCGTCGAGCCGCGCCAGACGGGGACGTTGACCACGCCCTTGGTCCATTCGGCACGGCGGCCCGCCTGGACCAGACGGGTGGCGGGCTTGATGGGCAGATCGTCGTCGGTCATCGCGTTCAAACGTCTTTCGCTTTGGGGGTGCTGGGGTCGGAGCCCCATTCGGTCCAGCTTCCGTCATAGACGGGCATCGTCGCGCCGATCCGCTCCGCGCCGAACGCCAGGACGCTGGCGGTGATGCCCGAGCCGCAGGTGCCGACCATCGGCACGGTGGGATCGACCCCGGCGGCGGTGAAGGCGGCGGCGATGGCATCGGGCGATTTCCACCGGCCATCGGGTTCGAACAGCTTCGAATAGGGCAGGTTGCGCGAACCTGGGATATGGCCCGGCTCGACGCCGGGGCGCGGCTCCGGCTCGGCGCCCGCGAAGCGTCCGGGCGAGCGCGCGTCGACCAGTTGCGCATCGCCCGCCTCGATATGGGCGCGCACTTCGCGAAGGCTGCGGACGCGGGAGAGATCGGGCTGCGCGACGAACAGGCCGGGAGTGTCGATCGCGTCGGCGGGGCCGACCATGACCGGTTGCCCGGCGGCGCGCCATGCCGCCAGCCCGCCATCGAGCAACGACACCGACTTCGCTCCGAACAGGGTGAGCAGCCACCAGACCCGCGCCGCGCTGTGCAGCGGCGAGCGATCGTAGAGGACGATCCGGTCGGCATGACCGACGCCCGCCGCGCTCATCGCATGGGCGAAGGCGTCCGGCTGGGGCAGGGTCATCGGCAGGTCGCTGTCGGGATCGGCGAGTTTGCCCAGTGCCAGGAAGCGCGCACCGGGAATATGCCCGTCCTCATATCCCCGCCGGGCTTTCGCGTCGCCGGGATCGTCCAGGAAATAGGTGACGTCGAGGATCCGCAGATCGGCTTCGCCTGCGATGGCGGCAAGGTCTTGCGGGGTTAGGAGTGGCGGCATCGGGGCTCCCCTTGATCGATCGCCCGTACCTAGGCGCGTTCAGGGCAGGGTCGCAAGCGTGGGCGCGGTAAGCCGCTCCCGCAGGCGGGAGGGGAGCGGCCAGGGGCGAGGGTGGGGCGTGGCCTTCGACTTCGCTCAGGCTGAACGGCTGATGGGTATGGCCCTTATCCCTAAATCCCGTTCAGCCTGAGCGAAGTCGAAGGCCAAGGGGATCACTATCCCCGATCCAACGCCTCCAAAAACCCCGCCGCCTGCGCCCGGATCGCCTGCCGGTCCTTCTCCGCCATCCGGTTCCAGTTCCGATAGGGCATTGCCATCCGGGGATTCTGGCCGAACCGCTCCTCATGCCGCGCCAGGAAATCCCAATAGAGCGCGTTGAACGGGCAGGCGTCCTCGCCCACCCGCTGCTTCACGTCATATCGGCAAGCTCCGCAATAATCCGACATGCGGTTGATGTACGCGCCGGACGACACATAGGGCTTGGACGCGATGATGCCGCCATCGGCGAACTGGCTCATGCCGATGACATTGGGCAGTTCGACCCATTCATAGGCGTCGACATAGATTTCCAGATACCAGCGATGCACTTCCGCCGGGTCCGCGCCGATCAGAAGGGCGAAATTGCCGGTCACCATCAGCCGCTGGATATGATGCGCGTGCGCGGTGTCGAGCGTCTGTCCCAAGGCCTCGGCCATGCAGTGCATGTCGGTCTCTCCGGTCCAGTAGAAGCCGGGCAGCGGCCGCTTCGCGCGCAGGACATTGCGGTCGACATAATCCGGCCCGACATGCCAGTAGAGCCCGCGCACATATTCGCGCCAGCCGATGATCTGGCGGATATAGCCCTCGACCGAATTAAGGCTGGCGTTGCCGTCCTCATATTCCGCCTCGGCCATGCGACAAAGGTCCAGCGGATCGAGCAGCCCCGAATTGATATAGGGCGACAGGACCGAGTGCCAGAGCTGGTGCCGCCCGGTCAGCATCGCATCCTGATAGTCGCCGAACTTGGGCAGGCCATGCGCCATGAACGCCTCGGCCTGTTTCTGGGCCTCGTCGGCGGTGACGGCATAGGCGAAACCGTCGAGCGAGCCGGGATGATTGTCGAAGCGGGCGGCGACCAGCTTCAGCACGTCGCGGGTGATCTTGTCCGGCGCGAATTTCAGCGGTTCGGGCGGCGTGTCCTTCTTCGGCGCGGGCTTGCGATTGTCGGCGTCGTAATTCCATTTGCCGCCCTCGGGCTTGTCGCCCTTCATCAACAGCCCGGTCTTGCGCCGCATCAGGCGGTAGAAATACTCCATGCGCAGTTCGTTGCGGTCCTTCGCCCAATTCTCGAACTCGGCCTGGGACGCGATGAAGCGGGTGTCGGGGCGGATATCGACGGGGATGCCGAACATCGTTTCCCATGCGTCCAGCATGGCGGCGACGCGCCATTCGCCCGCCTGGGTAACGACGATGCGTTCGGGGTCGTGGCGTTCGACCGCACGCGCGACTTCGCCGGTGAAGCTGCCCGCATTGTCCGGATCGTCCAGCTTGACATAGTCGACCTGCCAGCCCGCCTTTTTCAGCGCCTCGGCATGGTGGCGCATGGCCGACAGGATATAGGCGATCTTGGCCTTGTGATGGCGCACGTACGATGTCTCGTCCGCCACCTCCATCATCAGCAGCACGGTGCGTTTGGGGTCCGCGCCCTCCAGGCTGGACAGATTCATCGACAATTGGTCGCCCAGAATCGGGATCAGCGTTGGCGCTTTGGGCATGGCTGTCCTACATGGCCTTTCATGAAGCATCTCGGCCAGACCAGCGCGCTGCCCGCTTCCCCGGAAGAGGCGGTGCTCGATTATGTTCCCAACCCCCGTCCGGGGCGCACCTACCTGATCCGGTTCGCGGCACCCGAGTTCACCTCGCTCTGCCCGGTGACCGGCCAGCCCGACTTCGCGCATCTGGTGATCGACTATGTGCCCGGCGAGACGATCGTCGAGTCGAAGTCGCTGAAGCTGTTCCTGGGCAGTTTCCGCAACCATGCCGCGTTCCATGAAGACTGCACCGTCGGCATCGGCGAGCGTCTTTTTCAGGAAATGAAGCCCGTCTGGTTGCGCATCGGCGGATATTGGTATCCGCGCGGCGGCATTCCGATCGACGTGTTCTGGCAGTCCTCCGCCCCGCCCGCCGATCTGTGGCTGCCCGACCAGGGTGTGGCGGGCTATCGCGGCCGGGGTTGAGCAAGTCCCGCCGAGATGTCCCGTCAATCTCGGTTTGAAACATCGACAATATTTGAAGCACTGTCTCGCGTCCTGTAACTATGCCCGGCAATTGGCATCGATCCGATGATTGATGGAGGCGGGGCAGTGAAGAAGATATTCAAGTATTTCGCAGTCTTAGTGTCTGTGTTGATCGGGTTGGGGGCTGCGGGTGCGGCCAATGCCAACCCCACCATTCTCATCAATGACTCGAACGGCAACCTTATCTCCTATGACACGGTGACGAAGGGCAGCACGGTGATCAGCAACACCGGTCGCGTGATGTTCGATATCGCGTTGAGTTCCGGCGGCGATCTGCTCGGCGTGAATGGCGGGACGCTGTTCAAGATTTCGCCGACTTCCGGCGCGACCACGGTGCTGGGTTCGCTCGGCGGCTTCGTGAACGGCCTGGTTTTCGGCGCCGACGGGACGCTGTTCGGCTCGGGCAGCGACGCTCTCTACAAGATCGATCCGACCAACGGCCAGACGAGCCTTGTCGGCGCGATGGGCATCCAATCGGCGGGCGATCTCGCCTTCTTCAAGGGTCAATTGTACCTCGCCAGCAATCTCGGGCTTGCGACGGTCGATACGATCACCGGCGCGGCCCGCCTGATCGGCGGGACCACGGACGTGTTCGGATTGGCGGCCACGGCCGACGGGTTGTTCGGCGTGAAGGACAATAATATCCTCAGCATCGATCCGACCACGGGCGTCGGCGTCAGTGTCGCGACGTTCGCGGGCGGCACCGGCTATGGCGCTGGCTCCGTGCCCGTCTCGAACCCGACCGCCGTGCCGGAACCTGCGACCTGGGCGATGATGCTGCTGGGCCTGGCGCTGGTCGGCTATGTCCAGCGTCGGCGCGGCGGTGCGCCGGCCATGACGATCGCCTGAGCCTCCCACCCGCCGCATTGGGGCGGTGGCAGCGAATGGACCGGCCGCGCATCGTGCGGCCGGTCGTTTTTTGGGGTTTTTTGGGATTCCGACCCGCAAGCACATGGCAACGGCTTCCCGGATAGGGAAGGCGGGCCGGAATCTCGGCTCGATGACCTCCGCACGGGCGGAGGCGATAGGAAGAACGGAGTCGGTGCGCGTGAGACATCTGCTTTTGAAGGCCGCGGCTCTGGCGATGGTGGCATTGTCGGGTTGCCAATCCAAGCCCGAGGGCCAGACGGTGGCCAAGGTCGACGGACAGGGCATTACCACCCAGGCGCTGGACGCCGAACTGACGGATGCGCCGCCGAACGTCGACCGGCTGGCGTATCGCAAGACGATCCTGCCACAACTGGTCGATCGCGCCCTGCTGGCGGAGTCCGCGCGAGAAATGGGCCTCGACAAGTCCCCCGAATTCGCAGCGCAGCGGGAGCGTCAGGAGCAGAAGCTGCTGGTCGAGATGCTGGCGAAAAAGCTTGCCGACACCGTGGCGGCGCCGACCGTCCAGGCGACCGACCGCTATATCGCCGCCCATCCCTTCGAATTCGCGCAGCGTCAGAAATTCTACGTCGACCAGATCCGCTTCGCGCAACCGGCCAGCACCCAGGCGTTATTGTCGCTTGGTCAGTTCAGGACGCTGGATGCGCTGGCCGATGGGCTGAGCCGGAGCGCGATACCCTTTACCCGCGATCACGTCCTGATCGACACCGCCTTTCTGGATCCGGCCATCGCGAGCCAGGTCGCCAAACAGCCTTTGGTCGATCCTATCTTGTTGCCCTATAAGGGATTCTATACCGCGAACGCCATTATCCAGCGTCTGCCGACGCCGGTGAGTGGCGATGTGGCGCGTGGGCTTGCGGCGGAGATTCTGCGGCGCAAGTCGATTGCCGACGCCATGGGACAGACGCTGCAAAAGGCCCGCAAGGACGCCGCCATCACTTATCAGCCGGGCTATACGCCGGACGGCAGGTCCTCCACTGCCAGCAAGGCGATCCAGGATGCGACCGAGCATAGGTCCGACGCAGCAACCGCAACCTCTGGCGTGCCCCACTGACCCCCGGAGCGCCGAGCCGAGGCATGATGTTGTTCGGACCCGGATACGGGGTCATCGGGCATCGTGCCGACCATTTCAGACCCGGCGACTCCACCACCGGCCCCGCCCTGGCGTCGACCGGTCCCGTTCCAAAGTTGCAGTGCAGCGAAAATGTAACACGCGCTGCAACCATCGTGCCGACCGCGTGTTAACCGTGTACGAGAGGGGAAGTGCGGGTCGCCGCCAACCCTCGCGCCTGCAAGGACAAGCGAAATGGTGGATGCGAACGGAACCGTGATCGAACGATTGGCGCTGATCGGAAACTTTCTGCCCCGGCAATGTGGGCTCGCCACCTTCACCACCGACGTCTATTCCGCGCTTCGCGACCGATTTCCCGAACTTTCGGTCGATGTCTATGCGATGGATGACCATCCCGGACGCTATGCCTATCCCCCTGCGGTGACCGCCGCCGTCCCGCAGAACGATCGCGGCGCCTATATCGACATGGCACGCCGCATCGATGCCAGCGGGGCGCAGGCCATCTGGGTCCAGCATGAATATGGCATCTATGGCGGCGCGGCGGGCGAGCATCTGCTGGCGCTGCTCGATCGCACCACCCTGCCGGTGATCGCGACGTTGCACACCATTCTCGAAAAGCCTTCCGCCGACGAGCGTCGGGTGATGGAGGGGCTGCTCCGTCGCTGTGCCAAGATCATCGTCATGGCTGACAAGGGCCGTGATATCCTCCAGCGCGTCTATGGCGCGGATCCGCGCCAGATCGCGATGATCCCGCACGGCGTGCCCGACCGCGCCCTGATGTCGCCCGAGGCGCTGAAGCCGCGTTTCGGCTGGGAAGGGCGCAAGGTCGTGCTGACCTTCGGCCTGCTCGCGCCCAACAAGGGGATCGAGACGATTATCGAGGCGTTGCCCGCCGTCGCCGCGCATCACCCGGAACTGCTCTATGTCGTGCTGGGCGCGACCCATCCCAACCTGATCGCGCATGAGGGCGAGGCGTATCGCGACCGGCTGAAGGCGCTGGCCGCAGCGCGGGGCGTGTCGGACAATGTCGCGTTCGTCGATGCGTTCGTCGAGCATGACGAACTGCTCGACTATCTCCAGGCGGCGGATATCTACGCCACCCCCTATTCCAACCCCGCCCAGATCACGAGCGGGACGCTGTCCTATGCGATCGGCGTGGGCAAGGCGGTGATCTCCACCCCTTATGTCCATGCGACCGAGATCCTGGCCGACGAGCATGGCGTGCTGGTGCCCTTCGGCGATGTCGGTGCCTTCGCCCGCGAAATCGACCGGTTGCTGAGCGACCAGGCGGCGCGCGACCATTTGTCGAGCCGCGCCTATGCGCGCGGCCGCACGATGATCTGGCCGCGTCTGGCGGAAGGCGCGATCAAGCTGATCGGCACCGCGATCACCACCCGCCCGCGGCGGATCGCGACGGGCACGTCGGGCGCGTCCAGCGCGATCAAGCCACTTGCCCCCGATCTGTCCGCTGTGGAGCGGATGAGTGATTCGACCGGCATGTTGCAGCACGCCATCTATTCGGTGCCCGACCGTCGCCACGGCTATTGCATCGACGACAATGCCCGTGCGCTGATCTTCATGACGCAGGCGCCGGATATAGATCCTGTCACGCGCGACAAGTGGACGACCATCTACGCCTCGTTCCTGCAATATGCCTGGAACCCGGAGGCGCGGCGCTATCGCAACTTCATGCGCTTCGACCGGAGCTGGTGCGAGGATGTGGGATCGGAGGATTCCAACGGGCGCACCCTCTGGGCACTGGGCGTGACCGCGCGCGACGCGCAACAGTCCAAGCATCGCGACTGGGCGCAGATGTGGTTCGACGCCACCGCATCGCTGGCGCTGGACCTGGGTTCGTTGCGCGCGCAGGCCTTTGCGATGCTCGGGGCCGCCGCGATGCTGGAGGCGCGGCCGGGGCACCAATTGGCGCGCTCGATCCTGGAGAAGATGCCCGACCTGCACCTCGCCCTGCTCGAAGAAGCGCGGCGCCCCGAATGGCAGTGGTTCGAGATCGTGCTCGCCTATGACAATGCCCGCGTGCCCCAGGCGCTGATCGAGGCGGGGCGTGCGCTGGGGCGGCAGGACCTGATCGATTGCGGCATTTCCACGCTCGACTGGATCGTCGGCAAGCAGACCTCGCCCGAGGGCCGCTTCCGCGCGGTGGGCAGCGAGAGTTTCGGCCGTCCCTATGCCGAGCCGCTGCAATTCGACCAGCAGCCGCTGGAGGCGCAGGCGACCGTGGAGGCGTGCCATTCGGCCTATCTCGCGACCCACGACCCGCGCTGGATCGCGGAGGGCGAGCGGGCCTATGGCTGGTTTCTGGGCATGAACGACCTCGACCTGCCGCTGGCCACCGCCAGTGACGGCGGCTGTTTCGACGGGCTGATGCCGACCGGGCTCAACCGCAACCAGGGCGCCGAATCGATCCTGGCGCTGCAACTGGCCAATTGCGCTATCGCAAGCCTTTGCCAATCCGCCTCATCCATGGCAGGAGCCGATCGTCACATCGCCTGATGCGCTGTCGCATGGGGGGATGGGATGAGCGTTTTTGGTAAGATGGCGAGACGGTAGCGCGATGGATCTGTTCAACCACCGGCTGCGGCTTCATGCCGATCCTTCGCGCGTCGTGGTGCGGCCCTTCCATATCGCATGGGGCGGCGGCAACGGCGCACCGCCCAGCCGGACCGAACGGCTGGTCGGCGAAGTGCTGGCGATGACGCCGCAGGAAGCGCGCGACCAGTTGGAAACCGTGCTGAAGGATTTCGAGGCCCGGCACTGGCAGACGCGACGCGTCTTCATGACCCGCTACGACCAGATCGAGGATCTGTTGAAGCTCGACGGGGCGAAGATCAGCGACGAGAAGCGGCAGTTGATCGGCGCCTATTTCTGCCACGAATACAGCTATGCCGCCGCCGCGCTGATGAACCCCTCGGCGGTGCCGCATTTCGACCAGACCGGCATCCAGCCGGGGTCGCAGCGTATCCTGATGTCGATGCGCGCGGTGGGTGAGGGGCATATTTCCTCGGTCGCCTTCCGCGAAGGCATCATCAACGACCAGAACCAGCTTCGCCTCGCGCCCGAGCCGCCCTTCGCCACCGCCACCGACGTGCATGGCTGGGGCGAGGAACATGCGCCGAGCGGCCCGATCACCGTGCACCGCCACCGCGACTCGACCCTGTCGGGCACGGTCATCTTCCCGATCACCCGCGCCCAGTCCAAGGGGCTGGAGGATATGCGCATCGTCCAGTTCACGCATGACGACGGCGCGGTGGAATGGATCGGCACCTACACCGCCTATGACGGCTCGGGCATCCAGTCGGAACTGATGCGCACCCGCGACTTCCGCGCGTTCGACCTGGTGCCGATGACGGGCTCAGCCGCGCGCAACAAGGGCATGGCGCTGTTCCCGCGCAAGGTCGGCGGGCAGTATATGATGATCGGGCGGCAGGACGGCGAGAATCTGTTCCTGCTCAAGTCGGACTCGCTGACGCACTGGGACGAAGGGGCGAAGATCCTGACCCCCGTCTATCCGTGGGAGCTGGTGCAGATCGGCAATTGCGGCCCGCCCATCGAGACGGACGAGGGCTGGCTGCTGCTGACGCACGGTGTCGGCGCGATGCGCAAATATTCGATCGGCGCCGCGCTGCTCGACAAGGACGATCCTTCCAAGGTGCTGGGCCGGACGAAGCAGCCGATCCTGGCCGCCAAGGATCAGGATCGCGAGGGCTATGTGCCCAACGTCGTCTATTCCTGCGGTGCGATCCGGCACGGCGATTCGCTGTTCCTGCCCTATGGCATCGCGGACAGTTCGATCGGCTTCGCCTTCGTGAAGATCAGCGAGTTGCTGGCGGCAATGTGATCACCCGGCGGCGCGTGTAGCGATACAGCGCCGCCACGATCCCCAGGAACACCAGCGTCCCCCCGACCAGCGCCGGGGTCGCGAACCCGTCGCCGACCAGCGCCAGCGGCGCGTCCGAGTTGGTCAGGTAGACGATCCCCGCAAAGCCCACGCCCCACAGGCTTTCGCCCACGATCATGCCGGTCGCCGCCAGCACGCCCAGCCGCTCGGCGGCTTCGGGATTGCCGCTGCGGCGGGCCCAGCGGTCATAGACATGGCCGATCGCCGCCCCTAGCACGACCGGCAGCGTCGCCGTCATCGGCAGATAGATGCCCAGCCCCACGCCCAGCGGCGGCAGGCGAATCCAGCCGAGCCTGCCCAGCACTTCGTCCGCCACGATCACGCCGACACCGACCAGCGCCCCGATCCCGATCATCCCCCAGTTGAGGTCGCCGCCCAGCACACCCTTGGCCAGCGCCGAGATCAACGCCGCCTGCGGGGCGGACAGGGCGTTCGGGCCAGCCCCCGGCGTACCGGCGAAACCCAAAGTCGCGTTGAGCAGGTCGAGCACCGGCGGGATCACCAGGCTGCCGAAGACGACGCCGATGACCAAGGCCACCTGCTGCTTCCACGGCGTCGCGCCGACCAGTTCGCCGGTCTTCAGATCCTGGAGATTGTCGTTGGAGATGGTCGCCACGCCGAACACGATGCCGGTGACGATCAGGGCATAGGCGACCAGCGCCTGTGTCGTATCGGGCGAGGTGCCGCGCCCGAACAATCCGACCAGCAACAGCGCGGCGGCGAGGACGGACAGGATGCCGATCCCGGACACCGGGCTGTTCGACGCGCCGATCAGGCCCGCCATGTATCCGCAGACGGCGGCGATCACGAGGCCGATGAGCAGGATGAACAACAGCGCTCCGCCGATCAACGCGAAGCCCGACGCCGCCAGCGGCCCACCCGCGATCACCGACCAGAGCAGCCCCGCGATCGGCACCAGCGTCGCCAGCGCGACCGCCGCGACGATCCCGATCGGCAGGTCACGCTCGCCCACCGCCAGCACCGCGCCGTCCCGCTTGGCGGAGGCGGCGGCGAGCGAAGAGCGGATGCCGCCGATCACCGGCCCGATGATCTTGATGAGCGTCCAGATCGCCGCCACCCCGATCACGCCCGCGCCCAGGAAGCGTACGTCGCGACTGAACACGCCGCCTGCCCACTCGGCGACCGGTCCCGCCGAGGGTGCCATCGCGGTCAGGATGGGCAGCGCCACCCACCAGCCGATCGCGATCCCGACCAGCATGGCGAGGCCGACCGACAGGCCGACCAGATGCCCGACCCCGACCAGCGCGAAGGACAGCCCGCCCGCAATCCCCGTCGCCCCCGCGCCGGTTCGGAAGAAGATCGCCGCTTCCGATACGGCCAGCTTGGTCTGGGTGAGTATGGCAAACCCGGCCGAGGCGATGGCGTTGACGACGATCAGGCGCAGGCCGGTCGCGCTCTCCGCCTCGCCCTCACGGCTGCCTGCACCGACCTTCAACACCTCGGCGGCGGCGCGGCCTTCGGGATAGGGGAGGTTGGTGTCGACCACCAGCGCGCGGCGCAGCGGCACCGAGAACATCACCCCCAATATGCCCCCGGTCGCGGTAATCCCGGCGGTCAGCAGATAGGGGAAACCCTGCCACCAGCCGATCATGACCAGGCCGGGCAGCACGAAGATGATCGCCGCCAGCGTCCCCGCCGCCGAGGCGACCGTCTGGACGATGTTGTTCTCCAGCACCGAACTGTTGGGCAGATAGCGCAGGATCGCCATCGAGATGACCGCCGCCGGGATCGACGTGGCGAAGGTCAGCCCGACCTTGAGCCCCAGATAGACGTTGGCAGCGGTGAACAACAGGGTGATGATCCCGCCCAGTGCGATCCCGCGAAGGGTGAGTTCGGCGATCGGCGGGGTGGTAGCGGTCGGAGTACGGCTCATGCCCGCAGATGTGGCAGAGTGCGGCGCGCTCGCCTAGCGTTTCCATATGGGGGTGAGCGGGGAACGTGCGCTTCGACTTCGCTCGGCGCGAACGGGCGAGGTATCTTCCTACCCCCCCCACCTCCGTTCGGCCTGAGCGAAGTCGAAGGCCACGAGATCTGTCTGCCTCCATCACGCCACCCCGGCGAAGGCCGGGCCCCCGTTGCAGTGCATTATCGATGGCGGGATACCGAAGCCACGCGCTCATCTTACCGCATACTCCCAACTGGGTGGCACTTGGACCTCGATTCTCGCCAAGCGCGCGCGATGGCTTGCAAAAACCCAATCCTGTGGCCTTGGACTTTGCTCAGGCTGAACGGAGGAGGGGAAATTACCCCCGGAACAAATTCCCCAGCACCCCCCGCACCACGGCGCCGACGATCCCGCCGCCGGCGCCGTTCGACCGCCGCCGCGCGCCGCCACCGAACACCTGCTTGCCGATCTCGTTCGCCACCTGTCGTCCGATCGAGGAACTGGCCGATCGCGCCGCGCTGGTCGCCATCTTGGCCCAGGGCGAGTTCGCCGCCTCGCGCTGTTCCGCGATCCGCGCGCGTTCGGCGTCCTTCGCCGCCCTGGCATCGGCCTTGGCTTGTTGCGCCGCCTGTTTGTCCGCCTCGGTCGCCGCCTTGGCTTCGGCGGCAGCGGCGGCGGCTTCCTGCGTCTTGGCGGCGAGCAGTTCCTCGGCCGATTCGCGATCGATCGCCTGATCGTATTTCGTGCCGACCGCATCCGTCTCGACCAGCACCTTGCGCTCCTCCGGCGTCGCAGGGCCGACCCGGCTGCGGGGTGGCGCGATCATCGTGCGCTCGACTGGCGAGGGGGAACCGTCGGGCTGGAGCAGCGAGACCAAAGCCTCGCCGACCTTCAACTCGGTGATCGCGCTCGCCACGTCGACGCCGGGATTGGCCCGGAAGGTTTCCGCCGCCGAGCGCACCGCCGCCTGATCGCGCGGGGTGAAGGCGCGCAGGGCGTGCTGCACCCGGTTGCCCAGTTGCCCGGCGATCTTGTCGGGCACGTCGATGGGGTTCTGGGTGATGAAATAGACGCCGACGCCCTTGGACCGGATCAGCCGCACGACGCGCTCGATCGTGTCGACCAGCGCGGGTCCGGCATCGTCGAACAGCAGATGCGCTTCATCGAAGAAGAAGACGAGTTTCGGCTTGTCCGGGTCGCCGATCTCCGGAAGTTGCTCGAACAGTTCGGACAACAGCCAGAGGAGGAAGGTGGCATAGAGCTTGGGGCTCGCCATCAACTGGTCGGCGGCCAGGATGTTGACGACGCCGCGCCCCGAATCATCGGTGGCGATCAGGTCGGCCAGTTCCAGCGCCGGTTCGCCGAAGAAATGCTCGGCACCTTGCGTGCGCAACTGGAGCAACGCGCGCTGGATCGCGCCGACCGACTGTTTGGACACATTGCCATAGGTGGTGGTGAGTTCCTCGGCCCGCGCGGCGCATTCGGCCAGCATCGCCTGGAGATCGTCCAGGTCGAGGAGCAGCAACCCTTCCTTGTCCGCGAGATGGAAGGCGATGGTCAGCACCCCCTCTTGCGTCTCGTTCAGGCCCATCATCCGGGCGAGGAGCAGGGGCCCCATCTCCGACACGGTGGCGCGGACCGGGTGGCCTTGGCGACCGAACAGGTCCCAGAACTGCACGGGCGCGGCGTCATAGGTCCAGTCGGTCATGCCCAACTCGGCGGCGCGAGCGGTGAAGGCGGCATGGGTCTTGCCCATCGCCGATCCCGCCATGCCCAGGCCGGACAGGTCGCCCTTCACGTCCGCGACGAAGCTGGGCACCCCGGCGCGAGAGAAACCCTCGACCATCGTCTGGAGCGTCACCGTCTTGCCGGTGCCGGTCGCACCCGCGATCAGGCCGTGCCGGTTCGCGCGCTTGAGGTCGATCGTCTGCGGCTTGCCGCCGCCCATGCCGATGAAGATGCCGTCCATGCCCGCATCTTATCGCGCTGTTGGGCGACGGGAATAGGAAAAGGCCGCCGCATCATCGAGATGCGACGGCCTTTTTCCCCGCCCTCCCATGATGAGGGAGGGAAAAGACGGGTGCTACTTGATGCGCAGCGGGATCAGGGCACCCGCGATGCGACCGCGCGTGATCTGGGCCAGCACCTGCGGACGACCCGCCGACTTGGCCTCGGTCACGATCCGCTGGATATCGGCGGCGCTGCGGATGGCGGTGCCGTTGATCGCGGTGATGACATCACCGCGCTTCAGCTTGGACGCCGCATCGCTCGACGGATCGACCGCCGCGATCACCACGCCTTGAGTCGTCGGATCGACGTTGATCGCGCGGGCGATCGCGGGGGTCAGCGCCTGCACCGACAGGCCCAGCCCGCCGCCCGCCGTGGGGGCGGCCTGCGCGTCGTCGTCATTATCGGGGAAGGCGTCCGAACCGTCGCCCATCGTCGCGCGCAGTTCGTCATTCGACGGACGGGTCGCGGCTGTCGCGGTCAGCGACATCGGCTTGCCACCGCGCAACACGTCGAGCTGGACACGACCACCCGGCGGGACATTGGCGATCAGATAGGACAGGGTCTGCTCGGGCGTCACCGCCTGGCCGTTGACCTTGGTGACCACGTCGAAGGCCTTCAGGCCGGCCTTGGCGGCGGGACCGTCCGGCTCGACCTTGGCGATGATCTCGCCCTGGCCCTTGGGCACGCCCAGCGAGGCCGCGACATCGTCATTGACCGGGCCGCCGATCTGCACGCCCAGATAGCCGCGCTCGATCTTCTGGCCCTTCATCAGCCGGTCGATGATCGGCTTGGCGTCCTCCGCCGGGATGGCGAAGCCGATGCCGATATTGCCGCCCGACTGCGAATAGATCTGGCTGTTGATGCCGATGACGTTGCCGTTCATGTCGAACATCGGGCCGCCCGAATTGCCCTGGTTGATCGCGGCGTCGGTCTGGATGAAGCGGTCGTTCGCGCCGCCCTGCCCGGTCACGCGGTGCACGGCCGAGACGATACCGGCGGTCACGGTGCTCGACAGGCCGAAGGGCTGGCCGATCGCCAGCACCCAGTCGCCGGGCCGTGCCCGCGACGAATCGCCGAAGCGGACGAAGGGCAGGTTCTTGCCGTCGATCTTCAGGACCGCGAGGTCCGAGGTTTCGTCGCGGCCCACGACCTTGGCGGTATATTCCTTGCGGTCGTTGAGCGTGACGGTGATCGAATCGACCGACGCCCCCGCCGCCCCCGGCGCGATCACATGGTTGTTGGTGACGATGTACCCGTCGGGCGAGATCAGGAAGCCCGAACCCAGCGACGCGCCCTCGCGCTTCTGCGGCTGCGGTCCGCCCTGGCCGCCGAACTGGCCGAAAAAGCCCTCGAACGGCGTACCGGCGAACGGGTTCGCCTGCTGCTTCACGGTGATCGACTGTTTGGTGGAGATGTTGACGACGGCGGGCTGGAGCTTGGCGACCATGTCGGCAAAGCTCATCGGCGCACCGGCGCGGGGCGCGACGGCCTGGATCGCGCCCGGCTCGTTCTGCGCGACCTGCGCGGTGCCCGGCTGGAGGGCCAGGGTCGCGGTCGCACCACCGAGGAGGAGCGCACTGGTAATGGCGTAGGCGTAGCGCACTGGGCTAAGGTCCTCTCAATGAAGAAAATTCAGTTTGACCGTGGCCTATATGTCACGATTTTGCTGAACAACGCTTGAATATGAACAGGTCGAAAGGTGTATAAATCCTTATCGACCCGGCGCGGTGAATTCCTTCAGATAGCTGTTCTCGGGCGACAGAATGATCTGGGTGTTGCCATGTTCCTGCGTGCTGCCGTCCGCGCCGAAGGTATGGCGATAGGACTGCATGGCGCGATAGAAATCATAGAAACCTGCATCCTTGCCAAAGGCTTGGGCATAGATCTGCGCGGCCTGCGCATCGGCGTCGGCGCGGACGATCTGCGCCTGCTTTTGCCCCTGCGCGGCGATGGTGATCGCCTCCTGCTGACGCGCGGTCTGCATCCGGGCGAGCGCGCTTTCCAGCGGGGTGCCCGGTGGCAATTCGGCCTCCTTGATCCGGACATCGACGATCTGCACGCCATACTGCCGGGCGATTCGGTCGAGTCGCACCTGGATCGCGTCCATCACCTGGCCGCGCTCCGGGCTGAGCAATTCGGTCGAGCGGCGCTTGCCCAGTTCGTTGCGCAGCGCCGAGCCGAAGATCGGGCGAAGCTGGTTGACGACGCCGTCGACGGTGCCCGCCGTCGCCAGCATCCGGCGCGGATCGACCACGCGGAAGCGTGCGAAGGCATCGACATTCATGCGGAGCTGATCGGTCGACAGGACCTGGGTCTTTTCCAGATCGAGGTCGAGCACCCGCTTGTCGACCCAGACGATCCGGTCGACGAACGGAATGCGTGCGATCAACCCGGCGCCGCTCGCCCCCAGTTCCTCGTTCGGGCGATAGCCGTTGACGATCCGCCGGGGCTGTTCAAAGCGATAGATAACCGCCTGCTTGGTCTCGGGCACGATGGCGAAGGTCGCCGCCGCGACGATCACCGCGACCAGCAGGGCGACACCCAGTACGATCGGGTTGCGAAGGGTCAGGCCGTTCACTGGCCACCTCCCTGATTCGCAGGAGTGGGCGTCGCGACTTCGGGCGGCGGCGGTGTCGGCCGCGCCTTGGACAGCGGCAGATAGGGGACGACGCCCGGTGCCTCGACGATGGTCTTGTCGGACTTGGCCAGCACGGCCTCCATGGTCTCGTAATACATGCGGCGGCGGGTCACTTCGGGGGCGAGGCGATATTGCTCGTACATCTTGTCGAACTGCGCCGCCTCACCCTGGGCGCGCGCGATCACCTGCTGCGCATAGGAGCGGGCCTGGTTCACATCGGCGACCGCACGCTGCTGCGCCGCCGTCACCTTGTTGAAGTCGTCGACGATCTGCTGCGGCGGGGCGGCCTGCTTGATCGCCACGCCCTGGATACGAACGCCCGAGCGATACTCGTTCAGGATCGCCTGGGTCATCTCCTGCACGCGCTGCTCTATGCCGGTGCGGCCCGAACCCAGTGCCTGGTCCAGTGTCGTCTCCGCGATCACCGCGCGCATCGCGCTTTCGGCGGCGGCGCGGACGGTTTCCTGCGGCTGGGCGAGGCGGAAGGCGTAGTCGCGCGGATTGGCGATGTCCCAACGCACCGAATAGGTCAGGTCGATGATGTTCTGGTCCCCGGTCAGGACCAGATTCGCGTCCGAGCCTTCGGGGAAATTCTCGGTACGGATCTTCTGCACGTCCAGCACGCGGACGCTGGCGATGGGGGCGGGGGCCGTGAACTGGATGCCCGGTTCCAATATGCCGGTATAGCGACCGAAATAGGTGACGACGCCGCGTTGCTGCGGGCCGATCGGGTGGATCGAGGTATAGAGCACCCAGATGCCGAACAGGATCGCCGCGCCTATCGCCCAGAGCGTCCGGCCGCCGGGCGCGCCCGGAATGCCGCCGAAGCCGCCCCCCGTGCCGCCGGGGCCTTCGCCCGGACCGCCGCCGCCGGCGCCGCGCGCCTTGCGGATGAATTCATCCAGCGCGGTGGGCTTGCCCGGTGCCTTGCGGCCACCCGGCGGCACCGCCCAGGGGTTGCGGGGGCCACCATCGGAGTCCTCGCCGGACCCGCCCCAGGGGCCCTTCGGCGTTTCGGCGGCTAGATTGGGGGGGCGTTGAAACCGGCCCGTCAGCTTTCTCATGCTCATCGTTATAGGAACGGTTCGCCGACAAAAACAGTGCCAAGCCGCGTATCGCATCCTATCTGGCGGCCATGAGCATCATCGAGACGGTAAAGGCGGCGGTGGCCGCGGTGGCGGGCAAGCGCGCGAATGTGCGGATGGAGGGCGCGCGGGCGGGCGTCGTCCTCGACACCACGGGGCTCGACGGCGCGGGCCGACAGGCGCTGGAGGACGAGGTGAAGGCCGCCGCGATCCAGTCGGGGGCCGAGGACGTCCGCGTCGTCCTGACCGCCGAGAAGCGCGAGCGCCGGATCATCGCGGTCGCCAGCGGCAAGGGCGGGGTGGGCAAGTCCACCCTGTCCGCCAATCTCGCCATCGCGCTGGCGCGGGGGGGGATCAGGACCGGGCTGGTCGATGCGGATATCTATGGTCCCTCGCAGCCGCGCCTGATGGCCGCCGAGGGGGTGAAGCCCGTCGCGCAGGACGGCAAGCTGCAACCCGTGCCCACGCCCTATGGCGTGTCGTTGCTCTCGATGGGACAGTTGGTCGAGCCGGACAAGGCGATCGCCTGGCGCGGGCCGATGGCGGCGGGGGCGCTCAGCCAGCTTGTCGATGGCGACTGGGGCGCGACCGAATTGCTGGTGCTCGACCTGCCGCCCGGCACCGGCGACGTGCAACTGACCATGGTGCAGAAGCATCGCCCAGCGGGCGCGGTGATCGTCTCGACCCCGCAGGACCTGGCGCTGATCGATGCGCGGCGGGCGATCGACCTGTTCACCAAGGCGGGCGTGCCGATCATCGGGCTGGTCGAGAATATGGCAGGCTATCGTTGTCCGCATTGCGGCGAATATTCCGACCCGTTCGGATCGGGCGGGGCCGAGGCGGCGGCGGCGGAGCTGGGGATTCCGTTTCTGGGCCGGGTGCCGCTGACCATCGCGATTCGCACAGCGTCCGATGCGGGACAGCCGCCGGCGGCGGGGGAGGGGGACATGACCTTCGCACCGCTGGCGAAGTCGGTGGCGGATTGGCTCTCGCGCGGATGAAACCGGCGGATCGTCGGGGCGTTGGAGCGGGATAGACCGTCCGCACCCCGTCGATACGACAGGCCGAAGGGGCGGTCCGCCAAGGGGACCGTCCATGCCGCTGACCGATGATGAGGATATCCGCGCTCTGTTGCAGGAGGCGCGTACCATCGCGCTGGTCGGCGCCTCGGATCGCCCCGACCGGCCCTCTTACGGCGTGATGAAGCGCCTTCAGGATCACGGATATCGCGTGATCCCGGTCAACCCGCAGATCACCGGCGAGCATGTCCATGGCGAGTTCGTCTTCCGCGAGCTGGGCCAATTGGGCGACCCCATCGACATCGTCGACATCTTCCGCCGCTCCGATGCGGTCGGGCCCATCGTGGACGAGGCGATCGCGGTCGGGGCCAAGGCGATCTGGATGCAGCTTGGCGTCGTCAACGAGGAGGCCGCCGCGCGGGCGGAAGCCGCCGGGCTGAAGGTCGTGATGAACCGCTGCCCCGCGATCGAACTGCCCCGGCTGGGTGTGGAGCCGGTCGGCCAGGACTGAAACTATAACAAAGGGGAGAATGGCGATGGTGCCGATCCTGTTGATGCTGGCCGCTCCGCAAGGACATGCCGGCCATGCGATGACCCTGCCCCGACTGACGCCCGCCTGCGCCACGGGGGCCTGTCCGGGCACGGCGAAGCCTTCACCCTATCGCCTGGCGCAGGATCACGGCACGCCGATCGATTCCAAGGCGCGGGCCTTCGCCAATGACGGCACGTACTGTGCCGTGGTCGGCGACAAATATTGCCGCAGCAAGCCGCGCACGCTGTTCCGCACTCAGATCGACTGACGCCCTGAAAATGACATAAGCGTAACGATACTGGCGGGCGTATCGTGGAACCGGGCATGATGCCCCGCGCCTGATCGAGATGGTCCGGGCGAACGCGATGCCGGGAGGTGTCATGGTGGCGATGACGATGGCCGTGCTTGGGGGCATGCTGGTGATGGCGGCGCCTGTTCAAGACGGAGCATCACCGGCGGTCCCGTCGGTCGAGGCGATCATGGCGAAGACGCGCGAAGCGAGCGGGGTCCAGAAGCGCTGCGTCTACGACCCTAACGGGACCGACATCACCGTCTGCGGTCGCCGTAATGCCGATCGCTTCCGCATGCCCTTCGAAATCCCGCCGGAGCCCGGCGATCCGCGCCATGAAGGGGTGATGGATGAACGGACCAGGCTGCTCGCGCGCTCCAATTCGGTCAAGAGTATGTCGCCCTTTCTGGTCGGCGGTGGTCATGTCGGGGTCACGCTGGATACGAACCCCCGTGGCGGCGGCGGGCCGACGCTGCGCAAGCCTGCGCCATGACGCGAAGGAGGAACGGCCGATGATCGCCTTGTTGCTGATCGCCCTACAGGCGACCCAGGCCACCCCGCCGCCACCGGCCGCTCCGGGCACGGAGCGTTTTTCGATCCTCGCGCGCGATCCCTGCCCGCCCTCGGCGGGGACCAGGGAGGATGTGATCGTCTGCGGGCGGCGGCAGGCCGACGACCGTATCCCAGACGTGCCGGGTGAGATACCGGCCGGCCCCATCCCCTCCAATCCGGAACGGACCGGGATCGGTGCGTTGCGGGCGTCGGGCACGCCCTGTGCGGCCAGCCAATGGGGGTGCCAGACCGGGGTCAACATCCTGGGCCCCGCGATGCTGCTCGCCAACGAGGCGCGGATTGGGATCAGCAAGCTGGTCGACAAATCCCGCGACAAGAGCAACCGCGTTCCCATCGCGCTGGATGGACCGGGGCCGCAGGGGCATCTGGAACCCTGACATCGTGTCCCCATTCCTCCCCGGCACGGGGAGGTGGCAGGCCGAAGGCCTGACGGAGGGGGGCTTCCCCACAGGACATAGCTGGCCGCACGCCCCCTCCACCATGCTTCGCATGGTCCCCCTCCCCGTGCCGGGGAGGAGCGAGAAGCACTCTATTCCTCCCCAAGCTCGGCTTGGAGATGGGGAGGATCGGGTGATCAGGCCCCGGCCTGTCGCCGCGCGCGTGCCCGCGCCGAGGGCGGCGGGGTGAACCAGTCGGTCAGTGTCAGGCCAGTCTGCGCCATCGCCCGCAACACGACCTGCCCCGCCGCGCGCGCGTCGCTCAGCGCGTCATGGTGGCGATGCTCCAGGTCCAGAAACGTAGCCAGCGTATTCAGCTTGTGATTGGGCAGTTCGGGCCAGGCCCGCCGCGCGATCGTCACGCTGTCCAGCCAGCGCGCGGCGATCGGGGGCAGCGCGTCGCGCTCGCAGGCCCGGCCCAATGCGCCCTTGTCGAACCCCGAATGCGCCACGGTCACCCGCCCGCCCAGATGCCCCGCCAGTTCGGGATGGAGATGCGCGAAGGTCGGCTTGCCCAGCACATGCTCCGCCGTGATGCCGTGGATGCCGATGTTGAAATGACTGAACTCGTCGCACGGATCGACCAGCGTTTCATAGGCGAGCACCTCGACGCCCGCCGCATAGCCGACGATGCCGATCTGGCAGATGCTGCTGGTACGCTGGCACGCGGTTTCGACGTCGATGACCACGAAATCGGGGGAGATCATCCCGCCACTTTAGCGCCCTATCGCCATTCGAGCAATAAAAGGTCGCCCCATGGCTCGACAGCGACCGTTTCTATCCGCTACCCGCCGAGGCTCTACGAACGCTCGGGATACAGGAAGACGATATGGGCGACGCATTGCGGGTGGCTTTGGCGGGACTCGGCACGGTGGGGGGCGGCGTCATTCGCCTGCTCGACGCGAACCGTGACCTGATTACCCGGCGCGCCGGTCGCCCGATCGAGATCGTCGCCGTCTCCGCGCGGGACCGGACCAAGGACCGGGGCGTGGACTTGTCGCGCTTCGAATGGGTCGACGATACCGCCGCGCTCGCCTTCCACCCCAATGCCGATGTGGTGGTCGAACTGATCGGCGGATCGGACGGCCCCGCGCTGACGCTCGCGCGGACCGCGCTCGATGCCGGGCGCGGGTTCGTCACCGCCAACAAGGCGATGCTGGCGCATCACGGGCTGGAACTGGCGCGGGAGGCGGAGGCGTCCAATGCGGCGCTGAAGTTCGAGGCGGCGGTGGCGGGCGGCATTCCCGTCATCAAGGGCCTGCGCGAAGGTGCGGCGGCCAACGCGATCGCGCGGGTCTATGGCATCCTCAACGGCACCTGCAATTTCATCCTGTCCAAGATGGAAGCGGAAGGCCGCGACTTCGCCGAGGTGCTCGCCGAGGCCCAGGCGCTGGGTTATGCGGAGGCGGACCCCAGCTTCGACATCGATGGGGTGGACGCGGCGCACAAGCTGTCGATCCTGGCCGCCATCGCCTTCGGGACACAGCCCGCCTTCGAGGACGTCGCGATCGGCGGCGTGCGGCATGTGCTGGCCGCCGACATCGCGCAGGCGGCGTCGCTCGGCTATCGCGTGCGTCTGGTCGGCGTGGCGGAAGAGGGGGCGAGCGGCCTGTTCCAGCGGGTGCATCCGCATCTGGTGCCGCTCGACCATCCGCTGGCGCATGTCACCGGTTCGACCAACGCCGTGGTGGCGGAGGGCAATTTCGTCGGCCGCTTGCTGTTCCAGGGCGCGGGGGCGGGGGACGGCCCGACCGCCAGCGCGGTGGTCGCCGACCTGATCGACATCGCGCGCGGCGAATATGGCGCGTCCTTCGCCATGCCCGCGCACGAACTGACCCCCGCCGCCAAGGCCGATAGCGGCGAGCGGCGCGGGCGGGCTTATTTGCGCTTCACCGTGCAGGACAAGGTCGGCGTGCTGGCCGAGATCGCCGCCGCGATGCGCGATGCTGGGGTTTCGATCGAGAGCCTGATCCAGCGCGGTGAGGCGGCGGACGGCGGGGTGATGATCGCGATCGTCACGCATGAGGGGCCGGAGCGCGCGGTGGCGCAGGCGCTGGAGCGGTTGCGCGGGAGCCAGAGCCTGGTCGGGCAGCCGCTGTTGATGCATATTCTGGGGTGATATCCCCGAACCGTCGCCCCAGCGCAGGCTGGGGCCTTTGGCGATGACGGCATTTCCTCGCCAGAGATCCCGGCCTGCGCCGGGATGACGGTGTGAAGGCTATTTCTTGATCAACCCGATCTCCACCAACCGCTCGAACAGATAGTCATGCGCGGTGATCGGCTCCGGGTACCGATCCGGGTGGCCTTCGCTCACCGTCCCCGGCAGCGTCTTGATCAGGAAATCGGGCGCCGGGTGCAGGAAGAACGGCATCGAGTAACGCGAAAAGCCGCGCCGCTCGACCGGCGGGTTGACCACCCGGTGCGTGGTCGAGGGCAGGACATGGTTGGTCAGCCGCTGGAGCATGTCGCCGACATTGACCACCATCGCGCCCTCGGGCGGGCGGATCGCCAGCCACTCGCCCGAATCGCGGTCGAGCAGTTCCAGCCCCGCCTCCTCGGCACCGAGCAGCAGGGTGATGAGGTTGATATCCTCATGCGCGCCCGCCCGGACGCCCTCCGCATCCGCCGGGATCGGCGGATAATGGAGCAGGCGCAGCACCGAATTGCCGTCCTTCACCGCCGGGTCGAACCAGTGCGGGTCGAGTTTCAGATGGCGCGCGATGGCGGAGAGCAGCCGGTCCCCCGCCTTGTCGAACGCGGTAAACAGTTCCAGGAAATCCGCGCGGAACCCCTCAGGGCGTTCGGGCCAGATATTGGCGGGCATCCGGTCGGCATAGGCATGGCCCTCGGGCAGTTCGCGGCCGACATGCCAGAACTCCTTGAGGTCGACGACCTTGGCGTCCTTGGCGATCTCGGTCTTGAACGGGGTATAGCCGCGCGCGCCGCCGCCGCCGGGGACGTGATAGCCGCGCTTCTCTTCTTCGGGCAGGTCGAACAGCGCCTTGGTCTGCGCCCAGGCGCGGTCGATCAGGTCGGCGGGCACGCCGTGGTCCGCGACGATGGCGAAACCGAACCGCTCGAACGAGCCGCCCAGCGCGGCGGCAAAGCCCTCGGGATCGCGGTCCTGATCGGCGAGGCTGAGCGTCGGAACCTCGGCGGAGCGGGTGTCGGTCATGGCGATATGTCCAGAAAATCTAACAGGCTGGCATCACTATAACGCGCCCAGGCCGTCCGAACAGGCCGAGTTATCCGCCCAGCGTGATCGTCCCGGTCGATCGGTCGCCGCCCGCCGGGCGCAGGTCGAGGCGGAAGGGCTTTTCCTCCGCCGTCTTGCCGACCAGCGCGCCGCCCTGATCGGTCAGGGTGAAATCGGCCTCGCCCATCTTCTCCTGGAACCAGCCGCGCACGGTCGCCAAGTCGGCGGGGCTGTCGAAGGTCATGGTGAACGCCTTGTCACGGCCATTGCCGACATCGACGTTGCGGATCGTCGATCCCGGATAGAGGTGGACGCCGTTCAGCTCGAAATTATCCGCCTCCAGCGAGACCTTGGGCAGCTTGAACGCGCCCTGAAAGCCCGGCAGCGCCAGCTTCACCTCGCCCGACTTGCCATCGACCGAGGCCAGCGTCTCGCCATCCGAGCTGTTCACGGTGATCGACGTGCCCTGACTCGGTCGATCGCATGCCGACAGGGCCAGTGCCGCGACAAGCGGGAGCGACAGGGTAATGCGGTACGGGGTAATCATGGCGGCAAACTCCCTTGCGTGCCCTGTTGATCCAATACAGCGAGTTGTACCCTGTGGGGCCCACAAGCTGTCGACGTGCTGAACGTCGTGGCGCGTGCGGCGACGACCGCCGGCCTCGGGCCGCTTTCCCGGTTTCCCTTCGGACCAATTCCCCCTAAGGGACAGCCATCATGTCCGAACCCCGTTCCGCTGCTCCGGCGGCGTCCGTCGTGGCCGAGCCGCCCGGCGCGCCGATCGGCTTTGTCGAATTCGTCCTCCTGATCGCGGCGCTGATGGCGCTGACCGCGCTCGGCATCGATTCGATGCTGCCGGCGCTGCCCGCCATGGGCGAGAGCCTGAATGCGTCGCCCGCCGCCCGCCCGTTCGTCGTCACCGCCTTCCTGATCGGGTTCGGCGTGGCGCAACTGGTGCACGGACCGCTCGCCGATCGCTATGGGCGGCGGCGGGTGCTGATCGTCGCGCTGGTCATCTATGTCATCGCCAATGGCGCGGCGGCGGTGGCGGCCAGCTTCACGCTGTTGCTGGTCGCGCGCGTCTGTGCGGGCGCGGCGATCGCGGCGACGCGGGTCGCGACGGTGGCGCTGGTCCGCGACTGCTATCATGGCCGCGCCATGGCGCAGGTCATGTCGATCGCCTTCATGGTGTTCATGATCGTCCCGATCCTTGCGCCCGCCTTCGGCGAACTGGTGTTGCTGTTCGGCAATTGGCGGCTGATCTTCTGGACGATCGCGGGGCTGGCGGGGCTGGTGCTGGCCTGGTTCTCCATCCGGATGCCCGAGACGCTGGCGCCCGAGGCGCGGCAGCCCATCTCGTTACCGCGCATCCTGGGCGGCTGGCGTGAGACGCTGAGCGACCGGCTGTCGCTGGGCTATACGCTGGCGGCGACCGCGCTGATGGCGGCGCTCTATGGCTATCTCAACTCGGTCCAGCCGATCATGGCGGTAACGTTCGGGCGGGAAAAGCTGCTCGCGCTGATCTTCGCCACCACCTCGGTCACGATGGCGGCGGCGAACCTGCTCAACTCGCGCATCGTCATGCGGCTGGGCACGCGGGTCATCAGCCACAGCGCGGTGACGATCCTGATCCTCGTGTCGGCGATCCATCTGGGCATCGCGCAATTCTGGGGTGAGTCGCTGATCGTCTTCGCCGTGCTCCAGGCGATTACCATGGCGTGTTTCGGTCTGGCGACCTCCAACTTCTCCTCCATGGCGATGGAGAATATGGGGCGTATCGCCGGGACCGCGTCGAGCGTGCAGGGCTTTACCAGCGTCACGATCGGGTCGCTGATCGGCGCGGGGATCGGCCAGGCGTTCGATACGACGACCCGCCCGCTGATCCTGGGCTTCCTGATCGCCGGATGCGTGGCCTTCGCGATGGTGTTCCTGACCGAGCGCGGGCGCATGTTCCGCCCCACCTGAACCCGCTCCGCTCGGGAACCGCCCGGCCCACCGCACCGTTCCTCATCTGCAACCAAGTAGAGGAGGCGAGCATGGGCGGACATCAGGTTCCCAGCCAGGGACCCGGCGACGATGGCTGGGACGAGGAAGGCTATGACGAGAGCCAGCGTGCCGAAATCCTGGAGGCGACGCGCAACGGCCCGACGGACGGCGTGCTGCTGACCGATATCGCACCCGATCTGGGCGACGATACGGTGGAGGACGAACCGATCGACGAAATCGACATGGATTCGGAGGAGGTTGGCGAAAGCGACGCCTCGGTCGACATGGATGCCGAGGATATCGACGAAGACGATCTCCAGGAGGATTTCGAGGACGACACCGTCGCCGACGGCGATATCGACGAGGCCGACGACGCCGCGCTTCGGCCATGACGCGGTTGCCCGTGGCGCTGGCGGCGGGCGGGATCGTGCTGGTCAGCTGCTCGACCATGCCCGATCCCCGCGCCGCGATGCCGCCGATGATCTCCACCACCTTTCAGTGCGAGAATGGCAGCCGCTTCTGGGCGCGATTCGATAACCGCGACGACAGCGCGTTGTTGCGTCTCGACGGCGATCTGGAGGTGCGGATGGCCGGACAGCCGGTCGCATCCGGCATCCATTATGCGGGCTTCGGCCATGACCTTCGCGGCAAGGGGGGTGAGGTTGTTTTGACACGGCCCACCGGTGACTCCCTGCGCTGCACCGCGCTCCGCTGAAGCGGGGGCGACAAAAGAGGCGGAAAAATGGCGGAAAACCGCGATCGCCCCAATCCGCCCCCATTTGGTTCATCTAAGTGACAGGAACTGTGACTTTCATGGCACAGCTTGTCGGAAGGCGACTGAAATTCGCGTTTCCCGTGCAACTCCTGGCGCAATTGCCGGTTAAGCGGGCCTGGGCTGAGCGGTTCGATCCGCCGCCCCACATAGAATAAGAGAAGGGTATCTCGTATGCGTAAGCTTTCCCTCGTCGCCGCTGCGGCGGCTGCGTTCGTTGCCGTGCCTGCCATGGCGCAGGACATGAACACCACCAGCGACACGTCGGCACCGGCCGCCGACACCGCGACCGCTCCCGACGGCACCCGCGCCTTCGGTATCGAGCCGTACGTCGCGATCATGGGTGGTTGGGAGCAGTTCGATCGCCAGTCGGTCGCCGGCATCCCCGCGCAGCCCAAGGGCTATAACCTGGACGGCGCGCTGGTCGAGGGCATCGTCGGTGCCAACATCCCGCTGGGCCCCGTGTTCGTCGGTGCCGAGGGCTCGGTCGCCAAGGGCGTGTCGGGTGACATCGACTGGCAGTATGGCGCCTATGGCCGCGCGGGCTTCCGCGCCGGTGAGAGCGGCCTGTTCTACGGCAAGGTCGGCTATCGCTGGAACAACTTCCACAACTTCGCACCGGGCGTCGCTGGCGACCTGAAGCGCGACTATCACGGCACCGTGTACGGCGTCGGCGCGGAAGTCGGCCCCAAGGATATCGGTCTGGGCGGCCTGACCGGCAATTCGGGTCTGCGCCTCCGCATGGAAGTTTCGACCTTCGACGACGCGCATTCGTTCCGCCCGATGGCGGGTGTCGTCGCACACTTCTGATCCCTCTCGGATCCAGTTGGCTTAAGGGGACGGGGTTCGGCAGCGATGCCGAGCCCCGTTTTCCTGTGCGCGATGGCTCCCCATATCCGTGGCGATGGTTGGACGGGTGAAGCGAAAGGCGGGGCTGATGGCCGCCGCCGAACGGATCGAGGCGGTCACGGTTCCGGTCTGCGCGCTGTGCGAAAGGCCCTTGGGGGTGAAGGTGGAATGGCACCATCCCGTGCCCAAGAGCGAGGGCGGGCGAGAGACGGTGCCGGTGCATCCCATCTGTCACCGCACGATCCATGCGACGCTGTCCAACGCGGAACTGGCACGGGCTTATGCGGACTTCGCGGTGCTGCGGGCGCATCCGGACATGGTGCGGTTTCTGAAGTGGATTGCGGGGAAACCGGCGGACTTCCATGCGCCGACGCGGGCGGCGCGGTGATTTTGTTTCACGCGAAGCCGCGATGACGCGAAGATTTTTGTTCGCGCGGAGGCGTGGAGGCTTTTGGGTTCGCGCGGAGACGCGGAGGCGCGGAGGCTTTTGGGTTCGCGCAGAGGCGCGGAGGGCGCGGAGTAGACGCGCGGCTGGCCTTCACCCGCATCCACCCCTTCCGTTCAGCCTGAGCGCAGTCGAAGGCCAAGGGCATCCCCTTGCCCCAAGGCATTTTCGGGCCAGAGGCCCAAGCAGTTACTTGAAAGCGCTTCGCGCTCGGGGATGCGTTTATCAGAGGTCATCGCGTGGCCTTCGACTACGCTCAGGCTGAACGGCGCGGGGGAATGCACCCGCCATGATCTACTTCTCTGCGGCCTCTGCGCGAACCCGGAAATCTCCGCGTCTCCGCGCCTCCGCGCGAACAAAAAAGGGCGGACCGAAGCCCGCCCTCTCGCGGATCACTCCGCCGCGACGCCCGCGGCCGAGAACATGTCGCCGGTTTCGGTCGGCTCCTCGTTCGCCGCCTTGGCGGTCTTGGCCTTTTGCCGCGTGTCGAACGCGTCCCAGACGTCGTTCCACTGGCCGCGCGTCGCCGCCTTGGAATATTCGGTCGCGCGCGTCTCGAAGAAGTTGGCATGCTCGACGCCGTTGAGCAGCGGGGTCAGCCAGGGCAGGGGATGCTCGTCGATCATATAGATCGGCTTCAGCCCCAGCTGGCCCAGACGCCAGTCGGCGATGTAGCGGATATACTTCTTGATCTCCTTGGGCTTCATCCCCTCGACCGGGCCCATTTCAAAGGCGAGGTCGATGAAATTGTCCTCCAGGCGGATCGTCGTCTGGCACACATCGGCGATGTCGTCCTTGACCGCCTTGGTCAGGCACTGGCGCTCCTGGCAGAAGGCGTGGAACATGCGGATGATGCCTTCGCAGTGCAGGCTCTCGTCGCGCACCGACCAACTGACGATCTGGCCCATGCCCTTCATCTTGTTGAAGCGCGGGAAGTTCATCAGCATCGCGAACGACGCGAAGAGCTGAACGCCCTCGGTAAAGCCGCCGAACATGGCCAGCGTGCGCGCGATGTCCTCGTCGCTGTCGACGCCGAAATTCTGCATGTAATCATGCTTGTCCTTCATCTCGGCATATTCGAGGAAGGCGCCATATTCGCTCTCGGGCATGCCGATCGTGTCGAGCAGATGGCTGTACGCCGCGATATGCACCGTCTCCATGTTACTGAACGCGGTCAGCATCATCTTGATCTCGGTCGGCTTGAACACCCGGCCATATTTCTCGTGATAGCAGTCCTGCACCTCGACGTCCGCCTGGGTGAAGAAGCGGAAGATCTGGGTCAGCAGGTTGCGCTCATGATCGGTCAGCTTCTGCGCCCAGTCGCGGCAGTCCTCGCCCAGCGGCACCTCTTCGGGCAGCCAGTGGAGCTGTTGCTGGCGCTTCCAGAACTCGAACGCCCAGGGGTATTCGAAGGGCTTATACTGCTTTGAGGCTTGGAGAAGAGGCATCGGGGTTACTCCGGACGAATGGTGTTCAAGACGGACGCACGGCGCACTCGGCGCCGGGCGGAAAGGGTGAGGGCCGCGATCGTCACGGGGAACGACCAGAGCCAGACGAAGGCGAACCAGTCGCGCGGACGGCCCGCCAGCAGATAGGGGCTGCAAAGATAATCGCGGACCAAGCGCGAACGACGGCCATGCGCTTCAAGGAAGCATTGGCCGAGGTCGGCATCGCTATAGGCCTGGAAACCCAGGATGATGAAGCCGACGACCATGATGGCGGCGACCAGGGCCAGGGCACGCTCGATCGGGATCATGCCCCCGCACTCCACTGTCGAAGCGCGGTGGCGAAACCGGCGAGAATGATCCCGCCCATGGCGCACATGGTGCCCGCGATCAGCCGGGCATAGCGGCCCTGGTCCGATCGGGGCGTGCGGAGTTGCAGCAGCAGTGTCGCGCCGATCCCGCCCAGCACGGCCGCTACCGCGTACATGATGAACGCCGATGTCATGCGACCAATTCCGGCTTGGAGCGTTCCGAAGCCGAACCCAACACAGGAGACGAACGATGGTCGATGTCAGCCAGATCAAGGAACATGCGGAAGTCATCGGTGCGGACGGCGTCCATGTCGGCACCGTCGACCATGTCGATGGCGACCGCATCAAGCTGACCAAGAACGACAGCCCGCAAACCCAGGACGGGCAGGGCGCCAAGCATCATTACCTGCCGCTCGGCCTGGTCGCCGAGATTGAGGGCGACAAGGTCCGCCTGTCCGCCACCGCCCAGAACGCCGTCGACCAGTTCGAAGAGGCGGAGTGATTTCCCAAACCCTCTCCCTTTGGGAGAGGGAGGGAGCCGCCGATAGGCGGCGGAAGGGTGAGGGTGGGTACGGTTCATGCCGACCCACCCTTTTTCCTGTGCGACACACCCTCATCCTTCCCACGCGGCTCGACCGCGCGGGCCCCTTCCTTCTCCCGCAGGGAGAAGGAAATGCGCCGTATTACGCCGTCCAGATTTTCCATCACGTCCGCATTGCTGACACGGATCGTGCGATACCCCTCGCGCGCCATGAAGCCTTTGCGTGACGCATCATGGCCTTCCGCGACGGCATGGGTGTCGCCGTCGACCTCGATGACCAGCTTTTCGGAAAAGCACAGCATGTCGGCGAAGAAAGGTCCCAGCGGCGCCTGGTGACGCCATTTCAGATGCGGATAGGCTTCACGCAATGCGCGGAGCAGGCGGCGCTCGGGTTCGGATGCGTCGCGGCGGAGTTGGCGGGCACGTTGCACCGTGCCGGAGCGATGGTTGTCGTAGTGACGCACACACCCTCACCCTTCCGCCGCTATGCGGCTCCCTCCCTCTCCCAGAGGGAGAGGGAAATCACCTCACTGACACGCCAGGCACTCGTCATAATCGGTCGTCTCGCCGATTTCGAACTTGGGCGCGCTGATCGTGTTGTCGGCTTCGACCCCGCCGCTCCCTGCGAAACCGGCGCGCTGCACCGACTTCGACCGGAGATAATAGAGCGACTTGATGCCCAGTTCCCAGGCGCGGAAGTGGAGCATCAGCAGGTCCCACTTCTCGACATCGGCCGGGATGAACAGGTTCAGCGACTGCGCCTGGTCGATATAGGGCGTCCGGTCCCCCGCCAGTTCGAGCAGCCAGCGCTGGTCGATCTCGAACGAGGTCTTGAACGTGTCCTTCTCTTCCGGGCTCAGGAAGTCGAGATGCTGGACCGAGCCGCCATGCTCCAGGATCGAGTTCCAGACCGCGTCCGAATTCTTCGCCTTCTCGATCAGCAGCTTTTCGAGATAGGGGTTCTTGACGACGAACGACCCCGACAGCGTCTTGTGGGTATAGATGTTCGCCGGGATCGGCTCGATGCACGCGCTGGTGCCGCCGCAGATGATGCTGATCGACGCGGTCGGCGCGATCGCCATCTTGCAGCTAAAGCGCTCCATCACGCCGACATCCGCCGCGTCGGGGCAGGGCCCGCGCTCGACCGCCAGGGTCATCGACGCCTGGTTCACCTGCGCGTTGATGTGCTTGAACATCCGCAGGTTCCACGACTTGGCCATCGCCCCCTCGAAGGGGATGCCGCGCGCCTGGAGGAAGCTGTGGAAGCCCATCACGCCCAGGCCCACCGAACGCTCGCGACCCGCCGAATAGGCGGCACGCTCCATGCCCGGCTCGTGGCGGTCGATATAGTCCTGGAGGACATTGTCGAGGAAGCGCATCACGTCCTCGATAAAGCCCTTGTCGTCCTTCCACTCGTCCCAGGTTTCCAGGTTGAGCGACGACAGGCAGCACACCGCCGTGCGGTCCTTGCCCTTATGGTCCATGCCGGTCGGCAGGGTGATTTCCGAACACAGGTTCGAGGTCGAAACCTTGAGGCCCAGTTCGCGGTGATGCTTGGGCATGTTCCTGTTCACATGGTCGGCAAAGACGATGTACGGCTCGCCGGTCGCCAGGCGGGTCTCGACCAGCTTCTGGAACAGCGCGCGCGCGTCGACCGTGGCGCGGACCTCGCCGGTCTTCGGGCTCTTGAGATGCCACTCGGCGCCGTCGCGCACAGCTTCCATGAAGGCGTCGGGGATCAGGACGCCGTGATGGAGGTTCAGCGCCTTGCGGTTGAAGTCGCCGCTGGGTTTCCGGATTTCCAGGAACTCCTCGATCTCGGGGTGCGAGATGTCGAGATAGCAGGCGGCCGAACCGCGACGCAGGCTACCCTGGCTGATCGCCAGCGTCAGCGAGTCCATCACGCGGACGAAGGGGATGATGCCGCTGGTCTTGCCGTTCAGGCCGACCGGCTCGCCGATGCCGCGCACCTGGCCCCAATAGGTGCCGATACCACCACCGCGCGACGCCAGCCACACATTCTCGTTCCAGGTGGTGACGATGCCGTCCAGGCTGTCGGGCACCGAGTTGAGATAGCAGGAAATCGGCAGGCCGCGACCCGTGCCGCCGTTCGACAGCACCGGCGTGGCGGGCATGAACCACAGCTTCGAGATATAGTCGTACAGCCGCTGCGCATGCTCGGCATTGTCGGCATAGGCAGAGGCCACGCGCACGAACAGGTCCTGATAGCTTTCACCGGGCAGGAGGTAGCGGTCGTTGAGCGTTTCCTTGCCGAAATCGGTCAGCCGCGCGTCGCGGGCATGGTCGACCTCGACCGGATAGGGTTGCGGGCGCACCGACTTGGTATCGGCGGGCGTCGGGGCGGGGGTGCTGGCCTGAGCCGTGTTCGCCGCCATTTTTTCGAGCATATCAGTCGTCATGTCGCTATCCCGGCTATCCCTGAAATCCATCATCGATGCCGCTCCCTTGTTCTGGTCCCGTTCGGGTCGTCGGCATGGCCCCGGCACGACGCGCAGGCGTCGCGGCAGCATGGGCAGGACGGTTCCCAAGGTCCCGATTCCGGGCCTGGTTTCCATTCCTCGTCATGCCTGTCGGGCATGACCCCTACTACCAGTGCTTGGGGCCGTTCCCGGCCTCTTCCACAATCCATAGTGGAAAATCCCGGCGAGCACCGCAAGAGGTTAAAGCCTGGCGAGGGGGTTGGTTGCGACGAATGGCGGCGCGGATCGGCAGCGCGAAAGCCGCGACGCATGGATTGCTGCGGGGTTCGCGAAGCGCAAGCCCCCAAAAAAATTTTTCGGCGTTCGGGATCAGCCGAGCGACAGCAGGAACATCGCGATCAGGCCGATCAGCGCGACCATCATTTGCGGGGGGCGCAGCCGCGCAAAATGAAGCGGCGCCCCGCCCCAGCGCGCGATCCAGGGATCGGTCAGCGCGATCGAGGCATAGCCCAGGATCAACAGTGCGAACCCCGTCTGCGGCCCCGCGATCAGCGCGACCAACCCCAGCGAGAATCGCAGAATCATCGTCAACATCTGCGAGAGATGCGGGCCACCGGGCGTGAAGAAGCTGAGCCCGCGCACGACCCCCGCCAGGAAGATGAGGATCGCCGCTCCCCAGATCTGCCCGATCAGCAGCGCCAGCGGCACTCGCGTCCAAGCGGCCAGCGCGGCGATCGGCAGGACCAGCGCCGGGCCATAGCCGAAGATCAGGCTGAGCGCGGGCGTGCGGGGCGAGGCGGCTTCGGGTGTCGGCGCGGGCGACATGGGTGACGTCATGGGGCGCGAACGTACGGGGGGATGTTCCTATCCCGCTTATCCCCGACCGATCCTCAGCGCGTCCGGCATTGCATCGGCTCCTTTACGCCATATGGCGACGTGGTTCCTCGGCTTCGGGGGGTTCCAGCCAGGGGTGATCCTCGGGCAGGGGGGATGCGAAGGCGATACCGACCCGGCCTTCGCGTTCCCAGCGGATATAGCCCCGCAAGGGCTTGTCCGTGCCCAGGCGCACTCCCACCGCCGCTCCGCCCACGATATAGGCGGGGGGAAGCCCCTCGACCATCGTACCGGTGGTCGACAGGTCGCGGATCCGAACGTCGATCGTCGCGATGCCCGACAGGATCTGGGCGGTCCGCAGGATCTTGATACGCGGGGAGCGATTGGACTTGAGCCCGACCGGCTCGGCGCGACCGCCCCGTTCCCCCAGCATCCGGTGAACCTCGGACACGGTGGTGGGTCTGCCATAGACATAGCCCTGGATATGGCTGCACCCCAGATCGCGGATCAACGCGATCTCGTCCTGAATCTCGACCCCCTCGGCGGTCGTCTCCATGCCCAGCGTGTCGGCCAGGGTCACGATCGCCCGGATGATCGCCGCATTGCGGCTGCCGGTCCGGATCGCGCCGCGCACGAAGGACTGGTCGATCTTGATCTTGTCGAACGGCGCATGGCGCAGATAGCCGAGCGAGGAATAGCCCGTGCCGAAATCGTCGAGCGCCAGCCGGATGCCCAGCGCCTTGAGCGCGGCAAACTGGCGTTGCGACTCCTGGTCGTCGTTCAGGAACACGCTCTCGGTGATCTCCAGCTCCAGCCGCGACGGCGTGAGCCCCGATTGCGCCAGCGCCTGGGCGACGAGCGCCGGCAGATGCGGCTTGGCGAACTGGATCGACGAGACGTTGACCGCGACCCGCGCCGGCAGCGGCCAGCCCGCCGCCTCGGTACAGGCGGTGCGCAACACCCATTCGCCGATCTGCTCGATCAGCCCGCATTCCTCCGCCACGGGCACGAATTGCACGGGCGAGATGTCGCCTTGCGTCGGGTGGTTCCAGCGCAGCAGCGCCTCATAGCCGACGATCTGCGAATCGCGGGTCGACACGATGGGCTGATAGGCGAGTTGGAACTGGCCCTGCGAGATGGCGATGCGCAGGTCCTCCTCCATCCGCTTGCGGCTGCGTGCGCCCTCCAGCATCGCTTCGGCATAGAAGCGATGGACGCCGCGCCCGTCGCCCTTGGCGGCGTAGAGCCCCAGATCGGCGTTGCGGATCAGCGTCTGCGAATCCGCGCCGTCATGGGGGGCGATCGCGATGCCGATCGAACAGCCGATCGTCACCTCGTTGCCCTGGATCTCATAGGGGTGGGAGAGGGTCGCGATGATCTCGCTGGCGAGCGAGGCCAGGCGGTCGCGTGCATCGATGCCGGGCAGCAGGATCTGGAACTCGTCGCCGCCCAGCCGTCCGACCAGCCCGACATCGCCGACCACCTGTTCCAGCCGCCGCGCGACCTGTTGCAGCAACAGGTCGCCCGCCTGATGTCCCAGCGTGTCGTTGACCGCCTTGAACCGGTCCAGGTCCATCAGGAACAGCGCGGTCGGGCGATAGGGGCTGAGCGATTGCTTCAGCGTCTTGTCGAGCGACAGCTTCATCCGCTGGCGATTGGCCAGCCCGGTCAGGCTGTCGAACAGGGCGAGGCGGGTGATTTCCGCCTCCGACCGGCGCTTCTCTGTCAGGTCGGAGCCCGAGCCGATGAAACCCCGGAACCGCCCGATGCCGTCGATGATCGGACGGCCCGAGATCGACCACCAGCGTTCTGCCTCGGGGCCATCGGCCACCGTGCAGACCGTATAGTCGGAAAAGCTGGTGCGCGACGCCATGTGGAACGACAGGGTCCGCTCGGTCCCCGGTGCGGAGGGGTCCATCTGGAAGATCTCGGTCAGCATCCGCCGCGTGGGATCCAGACCCGATGCGCGCAGATCCTCGGCGACTTTCCGGGACAGATAGGTCAGCCGTCCCCGCCGATCGGTTTCCCAGAACCAGCCGGTGCCATGTTCCTCGAACTCGGCGATCATCTTGACCGCCTGTTTCCCCTGGCCGAATTCCTGCGCCCTGACGCTGGCGGTATCATAATCCAGCCGGCCCATGCGCCACGCCTTGACGACGAGCAGCAACATGGCCGGCCCGACCCCCGCCAGGACCGGCAGGACCGATATGCCCCAGGCGATCGCCGCGACCGGCGCCAGGAAGGCGAAGCCGAAGGAATATCCGAGCATCGCCGCCCGCACCGGATGCAGCATCGCCGCCGTCACCCACATCGTGCAGGCGAGCGCCAGCGCCGAGCCCCATCCGCTGGGCCCATGATGCGCCCGCGCGACGGTGAAGAGCAGCGGGCCGGTCGCCAAGGCAAGGACCAGGCTCAACAGGCCGAGCCACCGCTTCATCTGGTAAAGCGGCTTTTGTCGTGAAACGCCGTGATAAAGAAAAATCCCGATCGCCAGCGCGACGAACAAGATAACGCCGCACGCCGCCGTCTTCTCGATCAACAACGCGCGCGAATCACCCAGAGAACTGAAGCCGAGTATCACGGCCATCGCGATCAGATTCTGCAGAATGGCCAATGGCCATGTCCGGCACAAAGTCTTCAACCGATTGATATGCGACGCGATCAGCAGCTCGTCATTGTCCTCGACAAGACCGATCAGGGCCAGCAGCGGTATTCGGTCGGTG
Organism: Sphingomonas sp. 2378; assembly: GCF_038084995.1. Taxonomy (NCBI): domain Bacteria; kingdom Pseudomonadati; phylum Pseudomonadota; class Alphaproteobacteria; order Sphingomonadales; family Sphingomonadaceae; genus Sphingomonas; species Sphingomonas sp. 2378. The sequence goes on along the minus strand of NZ_JAXCMJ010000002.1, from coordinate 10,350 downwards.
GTCACGGACGACATGCGCGGTTTGCGATCCCAGGGATTTGGGACCGCTCCTGCCATGATTGACGTTAAGAATGACTGAAGCCGCCCTCAGCGGGCGTGCCCGACCTCATGTCGACATTGCACAGCGCGTCCGGCTGTCGCAAAAGGCGGCGCATGACGACCCTGATCCGCGACACCGACCTGATCGAGAGCGTGGCCGACGCGCTCCAGTTCATCAGCTATTACCACCCGATGGATTATATCCGCGCGCTCGGCAAAGCCTATGAGGCCGAGAAGAGCCCGGCGGCCAAGGACGCCATCGCGCAGATCCTGACCAACAGCCGCATGTGCGCGGAGGGGCATCGCCCGATCTGCCAGGACACCGGCATCGTCACCGTCTTCGTCAAATGGGGCCAGGATTGCCGCCTGTCGGGCGACCGTTCGCTGCAAGAGGTCGTCGATGAGGGCGTGCGCCGCGCCTATCTCCACCCCGAAAACAAGCTGCGCGCCTCGATCCTTGCCGACCCCGCCTTCACCCGCCGCAATACCAAGGACAACACGCCCTCGGTCCTGCATGTCGAGATGGTGCCGGGCAACAAGGTGACGGTCGACGTCGCGGCCAAGGGCGGCGGGTCGGAGAACAAGTCCAAGTTCAAGATGATGAACCCGTCCGACTCGATCGTCGACTGGGTGCTGGAGATGGTGCCGCAAATGGGTGCGGGCTGGTGTCCGCCGGGGATGCTGGGCATCGGCATCGGCGGCACGGCCGAAAAGGCGGTGCTGCTCGCCAAGGAATCGCTGATGGGCGCGATCGACATGGGCCAGCTCAAGGCGCGCGGGCCCAGGAACGATATCGAGGCGCTGCGCATCGAGCTGTTCGACAAGGTCAATGCGCTGGGCATCGGCGCGCAGGGGCTGGGCGGCCTGTCGACCATCCTCGACGTCAAGATCATGGACTGGCCGACGCATGCCGCGTCCAAGCCCGTCGCGATGATCCCCAACTGCGCCGCCACCCGCCACGCGCACTTCACGCTGGACGGCTCGGGGCCGGTCTATCTGGAGGCGCCCAAGCTGGACGAGTGGCCCAAGGTCGACTGGAAGCCGGACCTTCAGGCCGCCAAACGTGTCGACCTGAACACGCTGACGGCGGAAGAGGTGAAGAGCTGGAAGCATGGCGACCGTCTGCTCCTCAACGGCAAGATGCTGACCGGGCGCGACGCCGCGCACAAGCGGATCAAGGACATGCTCGACCGCGGCGAGGAGCTGCCGGTCGAGTTCAAGGGACGGGTGATCTATTATGTCGGCCCGGTCGATCCGGTCGGCGAGGAAGTGGTCGGCCCTGCGGGTCCCACCACCGCGACCCGCATGGACAAGTTCACCCGCATGATGCTCGACCAGGGCCTGCTGGCGATGGTCGGCAAGGCCGAGCGCGGCCCCGCTGCGACGGACGCGATCCGGGAGTACCAGTCCGCCTATCTGATGGCGGTCGGCGGCGCGGCCTATCTGGTCGCCCGCGCGATCAAGGGATCGAAGGTCGTCGGTTTCGAGGATCTGGGCATGGAGGCGATCTACGAGTTCGACGTGGAGAATTTCCCCGTCACCGTCGCGGTCGATGCCGAGGGCCAGAACGTCCACACCCTGGCCCCGCTGGTGTGGCGCGAGAAGATCGCCAAGGAAGGCCTGCTTAATTTTGCATAAGGTGTCGTCGGCAATGTTAATACGCCTACTATCCATTATTGCCGCTTTAGATCTCTGCCATCGGAAGTGGATATTTCGCAATCAGCGTTGGATTAGAGCATCAGAGCCTTGGGCTGGTTTGGTGTCGCTCATTTTTCCCTTGTATATTGTTTTGTTTCTATATTTTGTTTTTCTGCTTATTGTAATAAAGTTGGGAACCATCAAAGGAGAGGGCGCTGAAGCAGTGTTGTTCCTTGGGATTCCCCAAATTTCTATGCTGATGTTTGGTGTTGTAGCAATATTCGTATTGTCGGCGATGATGGGTGGTTACGCAAGAACAATAGTGGAGAGAATGAATCAGCGATGGAGTTTGCTTGCCGTGACGGCGATTGCAGGAGGGCTTTTTGCGGCAGCTAATGGTGCTTATCGTTTAATCGTTACCGAAATAGACGTAAGTAAAGGGAGTCAGGTATGGATAGTAACATATATGACCGCATTGTTGATCGTGTTTGGCTACATCTGTAAAGTGCCTTGGGATAGGGCGCGAGATATCTGGTTTCAACAGTATAAAGAGGATTGGGATGCGGCGGATCGGCGTCGTTGGCCAATAAATTGAAGAGTTACTGTAATTTATCATTGAATCAAAACAACGAGAATATTATGAGAAAAATTTTGATTAGTTAAATTCAATTTTTTGAGATTGTTACCCGTAGAATAGTAATGCTATCGTTCTAATTTTTGAAAAGCGCGTCCAACCGCTCGCCGTACACTTCGCGCAACACATGGCGGCGGATCTTCAGCGACGGCGTCAGTTGTTCGTTCTCGATCGCGAAGGGTTCGTCGGCGATGATGAAGCGGCGGATGCGTTCGCTCACCGACAGGTCGCGATTGACCCGGTCGATCGCCGCCGAGATGGCCCCGCGGAAATCGAGATCGTCGTCCAGCGCGGCGCGGTTGCAGCCTGTGCCGGATTTGGCGCACCATTCGGCGGTCCATTCCGCGTCGGGCACGATCAGCGCGACCATATAGGGCCGCCGGTCGCCCGCGATCATCGCCTGGCCGATCTCGGGCTGGAGGGTCAGCATCCCCTCGACCTTCTGGGGGGCGACATTCTCGCCCTTGTCGTTGATGATCAGGTCCTTCTTGCGGTCGGTGATGCGCAGGCGGCCCGCCGCATCGATCTCGCCGATGTCGCCGGTGTGCAGCCAGCCGTCCTTCAGGACCCGCTCGGTCTCGGTCGGGTTGCGCCAGTAGCCGTGCATGACCAACTCGCCGCGCACCAGGATTTCGCCGTCCTCGGCGATCCGCACCTCGGTATCCGCCAGCGGCGGGCCGACCGTCTCCATCCGCACGCCCGCGCGGGGGCGGTTGCAGGCGATGACGGGGGCGGCCTCGGTCTGGCCATAGCCTTGCAGCAGGGTCAGGCCGATCGAGTGGAAGAACAGCCCGATCTCCGGGTTGAGCGGCGCGCCGCCCGACACCATCGCCTTCAACCGCCCGCCGAAGCGCTTGGCGATCTTGGGCTTGAACAGCATGTTGACCGCGAGTTGCGCCGGGCGATCGATCAGCCGCAGCTTGCCGTCGTAACTCTTCGCGCCCAGTGCCAGCGCCTGGTCGAGCAGCCGCGCGCCGAGCCCGCCCTTCTTCTCGATCGCCTTGGCGATGCGGGTGTGCAGCACTTCGAACAGGCGGGGCACGACGAACATGATCGTCGGGCGAACCTCTTCGATATTGGCGGCCAGCTTGTCGAGCCCCTCGGCATAATAGATCTGCCCGCCCAGCGAGATGGGGAAATGCTGCCCCCCGGTATGCTCATAGGCATGGGAGAGGGGGAGGAAGGACAGGAACACCTCGTCGTCCCAGCCGAAATCCTCGGCGATGACGGCGCTGCACCCGGCGCAATTGTGCAGGATCGCGCCGTGATGCTGCATCACCCCGCGCGGCGCACCGCCGGTGCCCGAGGTATAGATGATGCAGGCCAGATCCTCGCGGGTGAAATCGGCCTGTGCCGCCACCGCGACCGGGTCGGCGGTATGCGCGGCGATCATCGCGTCATATTGGCGGCATTCGATCTGGCTCGGGCCGAGTTTCAGCGGCTCGAGGCCGATCACCGTCTGGACATGGTTGGAGCGTAGCGCGGCGGGCATCAGCGTCGTCGCCAGCTTCTGTGTAGAGACGATGATCGCGCGCGCACCCGAATTCTCGATGATATGGGTGTGATCGCGCTCGGTATTGGTGGTGTAGGTCGGCACCGTGACACAGCCCGCCGCCATGATGGCGAGGTCGGCGATGCACCATTCGGGGCGGTTCTCCGACACCAGCATCACCCGGTCGCCGCGTTGCAGCCCGGCGGCCTTCAGCCCCGCCGACAGGCTGGCCACCTGTCGTGCCGTCTCGGCCCAACTGATCGCGCGCCATTCGCCCGCGTCCTTGCGCCACAGGAAGGGCGCGTCGTCCTTCTCGGCGGCGCGGGTGAAGAACATAGTGACGAGATTGGGGAAATATTCCAGCGTGCGCATATGCCTCTCCCACCGGCCCGTATCGCGTCCGTAAACGCGCGATCGGGCTCTTTGTATGCTTGTCGGGTTCGTGTGCTTATTCCGGCGGGCGACCGGGTTTGTCGCCGACCCGCTGGATCTCGGTCGTGCGGCCGGTCACGTCGATCGCGACGCCTTCGCTGCGCGGATCGGCGGCCCCGACCCAGCGGTTGCCCACGCGCTCGATCGCATTGGCCTTGAGGCCCATCGGCGCGACCGTGACCGTCTCGCCCAGCGCCTGCAAACCGGGGACGAGCGCCTCCAGCGTGGTGCCCTTTTCGACCGTCGCGACCTTATAGGGCGCGAAGAGCAACCCTTGCGCGATCGCGTCCTGCGCGCTCAGCTTCCAGTCGATGACGCCGATGATCGCCTTGGCGACCTGCGCGATGATCGTCGATCCGCCCGCCGCGCCGACTGCGAGGCGGACCTTGCCGTCGGGGCCATAGACGATGGTCGGCGACATCGAACTGCGCGGGCGCTTGCCGCCCTCCACCCGGTTGGCGACCAGATCGCCGTCCTTGACCGGCACGATATCGAAATCGGTCAGCTCGTTGTTCAGCATCGTGCCGTCGACCGACAGGCCGGAGCCGAACGACCCTTCGACCGTGGTCGTGACCTCGACGACATTGCCCGCATCGTCCACGGTCACCAGATCGGTGGTGCCCGGCACTTCGCTGACCGGGGCGCGGACGCGCGGCGGCGCGCCGGGGGGCGTTCCGGGCGAAACCGACGCCATGGTCCGGTCGGGCGAGATCAAGGCCGAGCGGCTGGCGATATAGGCCGGGTCGAACAGACCCTTCAACGGCACCCGGACATAATCGGGATCGCCCAGATACATGTCGCGGTCCGCATAGGCGAGGCGCGAAGCCTCGGCGAACAGATGCCAGGCGACGGGCGAATCCTTGCCCAGCTTGCCCATGTCGAAGCGTTCGAGCAGTTTCAGGATCGACAACATGGTCGATCCGCCGCCCGATGACGGGGCCATGCTGCAAATCCGATAGCCGCGATAGGTGGCGCAGAGCGGCGGACGGGGCTTGGCGGCATAGGAGGCCAGGTCGCCGGTGGTCATCTTCGACGGATTGCGCGCCGCCGTGTTGACCGTAGTGACGAGCTTCTGCGCCTGCGGTCCGACATAGAAATAATCGGGGCCGAGCCTGGCGATGCGTTCCAGCAGCGCGGCCTGTTCCGGGTTACGAATCGTGCTGCCGAGCGGAAGTACCTGGCCGTCGGGGCCGGTCAGGCGGGTGCGGGTGGTGGCGTCGACATGCGCGCCATAGCGGGTCAATGCGGTCTGGAGGCGCGGAGTCAGCGCGAAACCGTCGCGGGCCAACCGGATCGCGGGCTGAAACAGCCGGGCCCAGGGCAGCCTGCCGCCCTTGGCATGCGCCAGCGCCATGCCCCGCAACGCGCCGGGCACGCCGACGCTGCGCCCGCCGGGCACGGCCTCGGAATGGCTGAGCGGGCGGCCGTCCGGGCCGTAGAACCATTGCGGCGTGGCGGCCATCGGCGCGGCTTCGCGCGCGTCGATGGTGGTGGTGCCGCGCGCGTCATGGCGGACCCAATAGCTGCCGCCGCCGATGCCGGAGCTTTGCGGCTCGACCACGTTCAGCGCCAGCATGGTCGCGATCGCGGCGTCGGTGGCGCTGCCCCCGGCGCGCAATATCTCCACCCCGGCGGCGGCGGCGCGGGGGTCGGCGGCGCTGACCATCCCTGTGGCCGGGGCTTTCGGGGCGGGCTGGCGCGCCTCGACGGGCGTGGCGAAGGGCAGCGCGAGCGCCGCGACGGACAGGAGCCAGTGCTTCATGGCCGCGATCCTAGCGGCAAGGCCCGCCCCGCGCCAAGCCGTAACGTCAGGCTCCGACCGCCTCCGCCACGTTCGCGAATCCATCGCGGGCGAGCAGCGTGTCGAGATCGGCCAGGATGCGCGCCGCCAGACCGGGCCCTTCATAGACCAGCGCCGAATAAAGCTGGACCAGGCTCGCTCCCGCCCGGATGCGGGCATAGGCCTCCGCGCCGCTATCGATCCCGCCCGCCGCGATCAGCGTCATGGCAGCCCCGGTGGCTTGTCGGAAATCGGCCAGCCGGGCTCGGGCGAGCCGGGCGAGGGGGCGACCCGACAGTCCGCCGGTTTCGGCGGCGTTGGCGCTTCTCACATCGGGGCGGGTGATGGTGGTGTTGCCGATGATGATCGCATCCAGCCGATTGTCGATCGCGGCGCGCGAAATCTCATCGATCTGAGCGGGTTCGAGGTCGGGCGCGACCTTCAGGAACAGCGGCACCGAGCCCGCCGCCTCCCGCGACGCCGCCAGCAACTCGGTCAACGCCGGGCCATGTTGCAGATCGCGCAGGCCCGGCGTGTTGGGGCTGGAAATGTTGATCGTGACATAATCGGCGATCGGCGCGGCGTGGGTCACGCCGTGGCGATAGTCGGCGATCCGGTCGGCGGCGTCCTTGTTCGCACCGACATTGATGCCCAGCACGCCCTTGCGCTTCGCCGCCTTCGCCCGCGCCAGCCCCGCGTCCAGCCCGCCATTGTTGAAGCCATAGCGGTTGACCACGCCCTTGTCCTCGACCAGCCGGAACAGGCGGGGTTTGGCGTTGCCGGGCTGGGGCTTGGGGGTCAGCGTGCCGATCTCGACCATGCCGAAGCCCAGGCCGAAAAAGCCGTCGATCGCCTCGCCATTCTTGTCCACGCCCGCCGCCAGCCCCAGCGGATTGGCGAAGTCGATCCCCGCCACGCGTGTCGCCAGACGCGGATAGCGCGCCGGATCGACCCCCAGCGGCGCCCCCAGCGACCCCCAGCGCGACAGCATCGCCACCGTCAGACCATGGGCACGTTCGGCATCGAGGGCGAAGAGGAGCGGGTGGTAAAAGGCCATGTCGGGCCGGTTAGCGGATTGCGGGGGGAGGGGAGCGGCAAGATCGAACGGCATGCGTAATCAAAAGGAACGCTATGACATAACATGGGTTTGTGGAGGCCTATAGGGAGAGCCCCGATGAAGACCCCCGTGCCATTCACCCCCCAGGTCGAAGACGTGAAGCCCGAGGAAGGCGAAACCGTCGAGCAGATGAAGCAGTCCTTCGCGCATATCCTTGACACCACGTCGAAGGATTATTGCCACGGCGTCCGAGCGGTCCATGCCAAGGCGCACGGCATCATCCGGGGCACGCTGACCGTTCATGACGGCCTTCCGCCCGAACTGGCGCAAGGGCTGTTCGCGCGGGGCGGCGAATATGAGGCGGTGGCGCGCATCTCGACCAATCCGGGCGACATATTGGACGACGCGATCGGCCTGCCGCGTGGGCTGGCGCTCAAGGTCATCGGGGTCGAGGGCGAGCGGCTGCCCGGCTCGGAAGGCGATGCGACCCAGGATTTCGTGATGGCCAACGCGCCAGTCTTCACCGCGCCGACCGCCGACGCCTTCGCCAAGAATCTGAAGATGCTGGCCACCACCACCGACAAGGCGGAAGGGGGCAAGAAGCTGCTCTCGGGCATCCTTCGCGGGATCGAGGCGACGCTGGAAACGGTCGGGATCGAGAGCCCGACGCTCCAGACGCTGGGCGGGGCGAAGCAGGTCCATCCGCTGGGCGAGACCTATTACAGCCAGACGCCGTTCCGCTATGGCGACCATGTCGCCAAATTCGCCCTCTTCCCCGTCAGCCCCGCCCTGACCCGGTTGACCGGCGACACGGTGGACACCCACGACCGGCCCGATGCGCTGCGCGAGGTGGTGCGCGAAGTGATGATCGAGCAGGGCGGCCAGTGGGAACTCCGCGTCCAACTCAACCGCGATCTGGAATCCATGCCGATCGAGGACGCCACCGCCGAATGGAGCGAGGAGGACAGTCCCTATGTCACCGTCGCGACCTTCGCCGCCGAACCGCAGATCAGTTGGCGGAATGGCGAGACCAATGCGATCGACGACGCACTGTCCTACAGCATCTGGCACGGCCTCGCCGCGCATCAGCCGCTGGGCAATGTCAACCGGGCGCGCAAGGACACCTATCGCTTCTCGGCGGACTATCGCGGTCGGGTGAATGGCTGTCCGATGCACGAGCCGCGCGAACTGGCCGAGTTGCCGAGAGCCGCGCGCAGAGGCTAGGACTGGCGGCATGATCCGTCTGTTTCATGTCAGCGACGTGCATTTCGGTGCCGAAGACCCCGCCGCCCTCGCCTGGTTCGCCGAGCGGGTGGCGGAGGAAAAGCCCGATGCGGTCATCATGACCGGCGACCTGACGATGCGCGCGACCAAGCGCGAGTTTCAGGCGGGCGGGGAATGGCTGCGATCGCTGGGCGTGCCGGTGACGGTCGAGGTCGGCAATCACGACATCCCCTATTATTGGGACCCGTTCCGGCGGTTCTTCGCGCCCTATCAGCGCTATGCGGCGGTCGAGCGGATGATCGAGAAACCGCTCGACCTGCCCGGCGTGACGGTGGTGCCGCTCAAGACCACCGCACGCGCCCAGTGGCGGTGGAACTGGTCCAAGGGGCGGGTCAGCCTCGGTTCGCTCCGCCGTGCGCTCGCGCTGATCGAGCAGGCGCCCAAGGATCATTTGATCCTGGTCGCCGCGCACCACCCGCTGATCGAGGGCGGGACCAAGGGCACGGCCAAGACCCGCAACGGCGACGAAGCGCTGACCCAACTCGCGGCGGCGGGTGCCCATGCGGTGCTGAGCGGGCATGTCCATGACCCGTTCGATGTGCCGGTCGATCGCAATGGCTGGATCATCCGGATGATCGGTGCGGGCACCCTGTCCAAGCGCACCCGCAAGACCCCGCCCGCCTTCAACGAGATCCGTGTCGAGGGGCTGGCGTTCGAGACGCTGGTCCGCCGCTTCGGCGAAACCGCGCCGCATGTCATCACCGAGGATATGCGGACGGGGTGATCGGTTTGGGTTTGGTTTGGGCGGGGTGCGGCCTTCGACTTCGCTCAGGCTGAACGGGGTTTGGTATAGTTCTCAGCGACTATGTCCGGGTTCAGAAGGCACCGGCTCTACCGGCGTTGACGTAATCGCTTCCCAACCTCCGTTCAGCCTGAGCGAAGTCGAAGGCCACGACCACGCGCATCGTGTGGATCATAAAGATGTTCGCGCGGAGGCGCGGAGAACGCGGAGGTGTCGGGCTGGTGGCGCGGTCACCCTACCGATCACAGGTCGATAGCAACAGGACATAGATGCGGCGTGCAAGACAGTTCCGCGTCCTCCACGCCTCCGCGCCAACCATCCTGAGTTTCGCCGACCGCCTTCCGAAACCGGGCTCCGCCTCGGGTCCGCTTACCCCTTCATCACATGCGGGCGCGCGGCGACCTGGTCGAACATCCGGCCCGGCTGGTCGAGCCAGATCGGCGACAACTTGGTCGAGTCGACGCGCTCCAGCCCGACCGCATAGGCGCAGCGTGAGACGCCCCAGTCGGTATGCGCCGCGGCGGCGAGGACGGGGACGAACATCGGGCGACCGGCGGCGTCGATCACATGGATCGCCTCGCGCGGCAACGCCGTGACGCCGCGCACGGTACGGCTCTCGCCCGCCCCCAGCGCGAAGGGCGGGACGATCGGGCGCCCCTGGGGCTGACGGGCCAGTTCGATCAGTTGCGCGTCGAGCCCGGCATGGGCGCTCAGCAGCCGAAGATCGACCGCGACCCGCCCGATCGGGGTCGCGCCGGTATTATGCACCGTCACTTCCGCCTCGATCGTCGCCGACAGCATGTTCAGCCCGACGCGCAAGGGACGCGCCTCGACCGCCAGGAAGCTCGGCTCGGGCGGCAGGGCGGGAGCGGCGGCGGGTTGGGCCGGGGCCGGTTGAGGCGCGCGAGGGACGGCGGGGCGTTCGTCCACCGGCTCGGCGGGCGGCGGCACCGGGGCGATGGTCGGCGCGGGCAGCGCCTGCGGGCGACGGCTGCGACGACCCAGCCACAGGCCGATGGCGAGCGCGGCGAGCCCCGTGCCGATCAGCAGCGGCCAGAAGGGCAGGTCGCGCTCCGCCTCGCCGCTTTCCGGCGCGGCGGTGCCGGGGGCGGCTATCGCCGGACTGGTCGTCTGGGCGTTGGTGATCGTCATCCCCTCGGCACCCGTATCGGGCCGGTTGGCCATCGTCGCGTCGGGCGAGGTTTCGGGGTCGGGCAGGCGGGTCGCGGGCGGCTCGGGCGACGGGGCGGGGG